>DATNMI010000419.1:0-5755 GCA_035602375.1 Nitrospiria bacterium
GATTGCCGTTATTCACACCTCCGAGCCGTTTGGTTTCAACGCTTCAGGGAGTTTCCGTGAGATGGTGGTCTATCTTCATGACACCGTCCCCTATACCGCCCAGGTCGTGACCGAAGGGAACCCGCCCGGACAGTCGATCAAGGCGGCGATTGACTCCGGACAGACGATATCGTTCCAGATGCCGGATGATATCCTGAAGGTGGTCAACACCTCGATTAACGGAGGCACGCATACCACAGGCGGAGGCTTATTCTTCCGTGCTGAATCGCTGGCGCGGAGACTGAATGACAATTCGAAACCGGAATTTGTCTTCTCCAGTTCCGCCCATCATAATCAGGACCCGGCTACCCCGATGCTTCGGGCCTATCTGGGAGACCCGATCATGTTCAGGCTGATGCATGTGATGATGAATGAGTCGCACACCTGGCATATCGCGGGACATGCATTCCGGACGGAGCGGTACGCGCAATTTTCCGATCTCCGGAACGCCTACCATGTCGGGATCGCCGAGCGGTATGACCTTGTGACAAAGGCGGGCGGCGCCCAGCAGATGGCGGGAGACTACCTCCATTATGATGGCCGCGCTTCCCATCTCTCGGAAGGGAGCTGGGGAATCGTCCGGGTGCTCGACAAGAAGGTCGAAGACCTGAAGCCCCTTCCCGGCCATGAGGAGATTCCGCAATCGGCGAAATCGGTCTGTCCTTCGGATGCGCCTGTGAAGAGCTTCAACGTCGTGTCGGTTGACCGCGCGTTAAAGTTCAACAACAACGCGCCCGATGTGCTGGAGGTCGACTTTGACCGGAAGCTTCAGATTGCCAACCCGAAAGGGAAGATCTACATGCTGGAAGGGGAGAAGAGCAAGGTGGCAGGCAATACGCAACCGAGCCCGCTCACCCTCCATGTGAATGTGGGGGATTGCGTCAAGATCCACCTGAAGAACGAGATGAGGGCAAGCCGCGCTTCGTTCAGCGCCGACATGCTGGCATTCGACCCGAAAGATTCTCAGGGTGTGAACGTCGGGATGAACCCTGGCGACCAGACGATAGGGCCCGGACAGAGCCGGACCTACACCTTCTACGCACCTTCTCTTTATGGAGAGACCGCCGCGATGGTGTATGACTGGTCGAATATTCTCAACAATGTCCGGGACGGGCTCTTCGGCGGCATTATCGTCGGGCCGAGGGGTTCGACCTATCGTGATCCCCAGACGGGTGAGGATGTGTCTTTGAAGAACGCCTGGAACGTCGACGTGATCATCGACAAGTCGCTCCCTGAGAACGCCAGCCGTTCCGATTACCGTGACGCCTCTCTCTTCTTCCAGGAAGAGGACAATATCATCGGGACGTCGTTCATGCCCTACCTTCAGCATATTGCCGGATTGACCGGTGTGAATTACCGGAGTGAACCGTGGCAATACCGCCAGGACAAGGGATGTGAGCCGGGAAATCTCTATACGGCCTGCGTGGCCGACCAGAAGGACCCTGTAACGCCGACGATCACCGCGCATGCCGGGGACCCTGTCCGGATCCATGTGTTCGGGGCGTTTGACGAACAGAACCAGATCTTCAGTCTGGAAGGCCATGAGTTCCCGCTCAAGCCGAACATGGTGGGGGCCGACATGCTGAGTTCCGAGCAGTTTGGCGGTTCCGAGAACCTGGATGTCTACATCAAGGAAGGGGCAGGCGGACCGTTCCACCTTCCCGGGACCTACGTCTGGCAGAACCACCGGATGCCATACGCGGAAGCCGGGCAGTGGGGCTATCTGAGGGTCTTGCCTGTCGGGGACGCCAGCATATTGCCGCTCAATGGCCCCGCGGGATCAAGGACCAAGACTGCGGAAGATAACACCCCCGCACCCGGTCCGCTTTCCATGCTGGAGAAATAGTCCAGAGAAGTAGTGATGATGTAACAAAGAAACTAATTTAAGCAGGGGGGGAAGATGGTCCTCCCCTGCTTATTTTTTTATGAAGGATGATTTGGAAATGAAAAGACTTGTCACGATGCTAATGGCAGGAATCTTTGTAACGGCAGCTTTTGGATGGTTTCAAGTACGAGCCGATGAATACAAGGAAGCCCTGATTTCGAACGGAGGGAAAATTACGGGAAAGGTCACCCTCAATGGAGGCGTGCCAAGTTCAAGAGCATTTCCCCTCATCCTCTATCCCTTTGGATCTTATTGCAAAAAGATTTCTGACGGCAAAGGAAATGTTGTCATCAATGAATTTAATATCGGGCCTGACAAGGGACTTCAGGATACCGTTATTGCGATTCATGGGATTACCGAAGGCAAGGTCTTTCCTAACCTTAAGGCAGAATATGTCGCGACCGATTGCATGTTCCATCCCGCGGATGTTTCCAATGCAGAGCAATTTGAGGTAAAGGATGGAAAATTAATCCACATCCATCCGTCAGTTGCTGTTTTCCGAAATAATCAGCGTCTTACGGTGGTCAATAAGGACCCGATCTTTCATAATGGCCAGGTATTTCAAAGCGAAAGGGGAAACATTGTCCTCAACTTTCCTCTTCCGATATCTAATGAAGCATTTGGCGGGATTGTTCATCTGCGGCCGGGGAAAACAATCACGCAGATGATTTGCGGAATGCACGAGTTTATGCAGAGCTGGGGATACCAGGTAGACAACCCCTATTATGCGAGGACAAAAATTGACGGTCTCTTTGAAATCGGAGAGATTCCTCCCGGACAGTATACGGTGACAGCCTGGCATCCGCATTTCAAATCTGTTGAAAAAACAATTGTTGTTGGCCCCAATCAGGCGTTGAATATCGATTTTAGCTTTAATTCTTCTGATATTAAACACGCGAACTACGAAATTCAGGAGAAGTTCAGAATTGGCCCCGATGCGCACCAGCATAACCATGAGAATTTGAAGGAGTGCTCTCCCCCCTATTGTTAAGTTCCGTATGGTAGATATGCATTGAAATGGGGGGTTTCCCGGAAAGGAAATTCCTCTTTTTATTTTGAGGTGAGAAAAATTGAAAAGGTTTGGGCTCCTGTATTTGGCGATACTCTTTCTTCTAACCGCGCTCGGTGAAAATCGAATCACCCTGGCCGGGGCGAAAGAAGACGCGGAGAAACATTACAACGATGGAATCGAATTTGATAAAAAACGGCAGTTTCCGGAGGCGATTAAAGAGTTGACGCAGGCGGTGGAGCTTAACCCGGAATCCCACAAATATCATCAGGCGCTCTTTCTCACCTATACCAACAACCGGAAAGGTTTAAAGGGGATTGAAGATTACAAGCGTTTGGAGCGGAGGTGGCCCAAAAGCGCCGGGGTTCATTTCTGGCTTGGCAGGTTTTATCTTGAATCCGGAAATTTCGAGGAGGCCGCCAAAGAGATCAAGGAAGCAAGCCTTTTATCCCCGAAAGACGAGCATATCTGGCTTTCGCTCGGGCATGCCTGGTACCGTTTAGGGAAAAATGACGAAGCGTTGGAGGCCTACAAAAAAGCCAATGAACTGACCCCTCACCTGGCGGTTGTCCATACCGGGTTAGGAAATGTCTATTTCAAAAAAAAGGATTATTCCCGGGCACGGAAGGAGTATGAGGAAGCGCTCAAGCTTGACTCCTCATTCGAAGAGGCGAGATATAACCTGAGCCTGATCTACGAGAAGCAGGGGGAGACTGACCGAGCCATAAAGGAATGGAAGGCCCTTCTCGATGCGGATCCCAACGAATCAAAAATCCGTGAAAAACTGGCCGGTGTTTATTTTAAAAGAAAACAATATCTGGAGGCGGTTCAGGAATATTCAATGCTCTCCCAAATCAATCAGAGCAATCCGGCAGTCTATTTCAGACTGGGTGAGGCGGAAGTTCTTCTGGCCGCCGAATCGGACGACCCTGAAGAGAGGGAACATTATAAAAAAGGGGCGATTGAGGCATTTCAGCATACGTTGATGTTTGATCCAAAAAATCAAAAAGCCGCGGCCTATTTGAAGAAATTAAAGGCTCCTTTGCCCACGGCCGGAAAGAAATGAGCGTCTCAAAACAGGCCATTATCTTACTGGCCACGATTGTCCTTTTTGGCGCTTTCTCGGGAAACTGGGCCGGCGAGGATGGAAAGCCCCTGAAAATGATCCTGGTTAAAGGGGGCTGTTATGAGATGGGGAATGGCTTTGATGACGACCTGTTGGAAGGAAAACCGGTACATCAGGTCTGCCTGAACGATTTTTATCTCGGAGAGTCTGAAGTTACTCAAGGGGAATGGAAAGAAATCATGGGAACCGATGCCACGGCCCGGTTCCGGGGGGCTGAATATCCGGTTGAAGAGGCGACCCTGGATGACGTTCAGGCATTCCTATTGAAATTAAACGGGCTTTCCGGGAAGAAATACAGGCTCCCTACCGAAGCGGAATGGGAATACGCGGCGCGTGAAGGCGGGAAGAAAATCCGATGGGCCGGCACCGATCAGGAAGGCGAGTTACAGCGGTATGCCTGGTATAAGGATAACTCTAAAGACGAAACTCATAGGGTCAAGAGCAGGCTTCCCAATCAGTTTGGCTTTTATGACATGAGCGGGAATGTCTGGGAATGGGTGTCGGACCATTATGACGATAGTTACTACAGCCAAAGTCCCAAGAATAATCCTCAGGGGCCGGAGGGGGGCAAGTATTATGTGCTCCGGGGAGGGGCATGGAACAGCCGGGAGCGGTTTGTCAGGGCGGACTTCAGGATGAAGGAGACGCATGACAAGCGGTATAACTACTTTGTCGGTTTCCGTCTGGCCAGAGACGCCAAAATTAAGGAGAATTGACATTAAGAGAAGGCAAGAGGTAAGATTCACCTTTCCAGTTTATTTTAAGAATAGCCTGTTTTGGAGGAGATGTTCATGAGCAAAACGTTTTTTGGAAAATGGGTCCTTGGCGTTGGTTTTTTCTCGCTTCTAGCTTTTGTTCCAGGCAATGTTTCAGGCTATGAGGAAATTCAGGTGAAATCAGGGGGAACTCTCACTGGCAATGTGACTTTGAAAGGAGCTCCTCCCCCCTCCCGCCGGTTTCACCTGGTGACCTTTCCCAATCTCGATTATTGCGGAACGATTTCGAATGGAAAAGGGGACCGTATCCTGCAAGAATTTACGGTATCGAAGGAGGGAAACCTCAAGGATGTCGTCATCCTTTTTCTCGGAGTTGAAAAAGGCAAGGCTTTTCCGTTTACCCCTGAAATCACCCTTGAAAACTGCGTAATCACCCCCTTTGTCACCCCGGTCCGAAACAACCATCCCTTGAATATTATCAGTCATGACCCGATTGTTCATGACATCCAGGGATATACCCTGAAGGACGATGTCACGTTTCAGATGTTTAATAAACCGATGCCTCCCAAAGAGAGCGCCGTCAAACAGATCAAGTTCCGGCCAAACCATTATATTTTCAGAGTCCAGTGCGGCGTCCATTCTTATATGCAGATGTGGGGCATTGGAGCGGCCAATCCCTATTTTGCCGTTTCAGGTCCCGATGGGAGCTATTCCATTTCTGACATTCCTCCTGGGGAGTATGACGTCCTTGCCTGGCATCCTCTTTTAAAGCCGCAGGTACGCCGGGTGACAATTTCTCCGAACGGACAACTCTCGGAAAATTTCAAGTTTGATTCCAGCGATGACATCATCCCCTATCATGATCTTCAAACAGGGTACCGGTTTGACACCGTATTAGAAACCGGGAAGGTTCCAAAGCCGACCCTTTTGCTCCAGGAATAACCGATGAAACAATTAGCGGCCAAAACATTTTTTCTATT
>DATNMI010000365.1:0-9203 GCA_035602375.1 Nitrospiria bacterium
AATGATTCCTCTCCCGCCCGGTTATCTGAGCCGGGTTAGGAAGTTAACCTTAAAATACGATGTGTTGTTGATCCTGGACGAAGTGGCCACCGGTTTTGGCCGGACAGGAAAGATGTTTGCCTCCGAACATGAGTCGGTCAGTCCTGATCTGATGGCCCTGGCCAAAGGACTGACCGGAGGGTATCTCCCGCTGGCGGCCACCCTGGCCACTGAGGAGATCTTCAACGCCTTCCTGGGTCCTTATGAGTCTTTCAAGACCTTCTTTCACGGACACAGTTATACGGGAAATCAGCTCGGATGCGCAGTCGCTCTGGAGAATCTGGATATTTTTGAGAAAGAAAAGGTTCTGGAAAAGCTTCAACCGAAAATAGACCTGATGAAAACCCTTCTTGCGGGTTTCCAGGACCTTTCCTCCGTAGGAGATATCCGGCAGGTTGGGTTTGTCGGGATTATCGAAATGGTGGAAAACAAGACCACCCGGACGCCGTTTCCCTTAAAGGAGCAGAGAGGACTGCGCGTCTGTCTGGAGGCCAGAAAGCTGGGCCTGCTGATCCGGCCTCTTGGGAACATCCTCGTGCTGATTCCGCCCCTCTCCACAACCCGGGGGGAACTCAAGCAGATGTTTGCCATTCTGCGGAAATCGATCGAAACCGTCTTCCCCTAGCACGACAGCGCCGCGCCGGACGAAGGAGAAAATCTATTTTTTCCAGGAATGCGGCGGGGTCTTCAAGTGGCGGAGGAAACCGTCAATCACTTTCTGGGCGTCGAGTTTCAAGGCTTTCGCGTAATCCCGGAGGTATCCTTTGACATAGACTTCAGGGGGAAGGTGCGCATACTTTTCGTCTTCGATGGCCGTGAGATAGGTGATCGCAACCCGGGTCGATGCGGCAACCTCCTGGAGGGTTAATCGCCTCTTTTCCCTAACTTCTTTCAAAAAGGAACCGGAGACCTCTTCAGGCACATGGATGGGCGCGGCAGGTTCCGAAATAGGGGAAGGCTTCCAGGGATCGGGAGAGGCCGAACCGCTGGCAAGGAATATATCATAGCTCCGGCGCCGGTCAACGTCCGTCAATACCCGGTGCGCCTCATCCATTCTGGTCCAGATCTCTTTCAGCTCCTCTTCAGTGAATAGGGAATGTGTCGCCATACTTTTCTCCTTGTAGGTCCTTTTCGCAAGCTGAAAAGAGGCTTCTATCCGGGAGAAAGTGGCTTCCTGCGGAATTTCCAAGAGTTCGTAATAATTGAGGTCGCGGAAATGTTTCATGAGTGCATCAGAAAGTCAAAACTGAGCTGTTCCTTCTTCAAAAGATTCTGCGCGATCCGTCCAATGCAAATCGCAGCGGGGGAGTAGGGAAATTCCATCATCAAAGGCCGGCTCATTTTCGTGGCCTTCCAGACGGAATCGTCATAATCGACATACCCGATATACTCGACCTGGATTCCAAAATATTTGGAGCAGGAACTCCTCATGCTGAAACCCAACGCCATATCGTCCTTGCTCCGAACCTGATTCACGATCACTTTCGGCCTGAAACTGTATATCTGATCCTTTAATTTTCCGCCTATGACAGGATCCATTTTTTCCACTTGCTCAATCAGATCAAAAGGGGTTCGGATTCCAAGGTCATTTTTCCTGTCCATCGCCTGGGTGATGACTTCCTTGATGGCCGGGTCCTTGACCACTCTCTTGAACCGGCGGTAAAAAGAGCTCTTGATAAACCGGTAGACGTTTTCGATCGAGGTCGGCTCCGGAAGAACGGTCAATATCCCCACATCGGAAACCAGGAAAAAATCGAGAATATTAAAAGCCGTCCCGGCGCCGAGATCGAGGATCAGATAATCGAAATCAAGGTCCTGGATCTGACGGATCAATTTCATTTTTTCGGAATAGCGGGGATTTGCGATTTCAAGAAAGTCATAAGCGCCGCTGATCAGCGACAGGTTCGGAATTTCCGTTTCAGACAGAACATCCCGGAGAGCGGGAACCTTCCCCCGGATAAAATCGGATAACGTCGGCCCATTGATGGAAAGACCAAGGCAGGTATGAAGATTGGCGCATCCAAGGTCGGCATCCACAAGAATGACCTTCTTTCCCGTTCGGGCAAGCGCAATGGCCAGGTTTCCGGAGAGAAATGTTTTTCCGGTCCCCCCCTTCCCGCCTCCGATTGCCCAGATCTCGCGGTTGGCGGACTTTAATTTCCCTTTTAAGAGTTCAACTGAAGACATAATAACATTTTTATAATAAACCCTTAATTTTTTCAAGCCATTTAAAACCCATATTTTGAATTGGACTGGTTTTTTGACACCATTTAATGGTATGAATAGAGTTCAGACGATTCACTGGCATCCTGAAATCCGGAATCGATCCTGACCCTGTCATGAAAACACTCATCATTATAAATCCCAATGCCGGTCCCCTTCACCGGAGAAAAGGCATTCTCCGGATCGCCATGGAACTTGAAAAAAGCGACCCGTCCGTGGAAATCGCCTATACCCGTAAGGCGGGAGATGCCGCTTCTCTGGTCAAACAGGCGCTGGAAAACGGCGTCACAAGAGTGCTCTGCGCAGGCGGAGACGGAACGATCAGCGAAGCGGCCGAAAACCTTTACGGAACCCCCGTTTCATTAGGGATACTGCCAGCCGGTACCGGAAACGGACTGGCGCGCGAATTTGGCATGTCGTTCAACCCCAAAAAAGCGCTCATGGGGGCGCTCAACGGAAAGGCGGTTCCCGTTTATCCAGGCACCTTCAATGGAAAGAAATTTCTTCTTGCGTCTGGCGCGGGGTTCGACGCCTTTGTGTCCATTAAAACCGACCGGGAACATCCTTTTTTGAAGAAATGGACGGGATATTCTTCTTACATGGTCATCGCCCTTTCTCAAGGCTTTCGCTACCCGTTTTTTCCCATCAAAATCGAGATCGACGGTCAGGAAATGGAAGGATTCGGCCTCCTGGTCCTGAAAGCCTCTGCGAGGATTGGACCGTTCATCCTCGCGCCATCACTGACGTTGTTGCAAAAAAAACTCGGAGCATTTGTGTTTAAAGAAAAGGGCCTGTTTCCGGTTATCAAGTTTGTCATTGCGCTCTTTTTTGGCCGTCATCATGCCCTCAAGGGATGTCCTTATTATTCGTGCGATATGGTCCGTGCGGACTCCCTCTTCCCGGTCCCCACACAGGCGGATGGAGAAATGGCCGCGCCTCTTCCGGCTGTATGGCGGACCTCAGATCAATCCCTTTCTCTGATCATACCTTCATGATGAAACCGGGAATCTTTTTTTCCGCCCTTCTGACGATATTCTCGATCAGCCTTTCCGTCCTATCGTCTGAAAGCAAGCCCCTCAAACGCAGAACGGTGACGCTCCCGGGAGGAGAAAAAATAAAAGCCCTGATCGCTGATACGGAAAAAACCCGCGAAACCGGTTTGATGGGCGTGGATTCGCTCAAGCCCGTCGAGGGGATGCTTTTTCTATTTAACGGAAACGGTTTTCACTCGATGTGGATGAAAAACATGAAAATCCCGCTCGACATTGTCTGGCTGAGCGACCGAAAGGAGATCATTGAAATTCTGAACGATCTTCCCCCCTGCCGGATAGAACCCTGTTCCACTTACGGACCGCCCGTTCCATCCCGGTATGTTCTTGAAATTCCGGCGGGAACGTCAAGAAAATATAAACTAAAAACAGGAAGAGCGCTCAGGTTTTCGCCATAAATTTCTTGATTGCCGGATTTTTAATATGATAGTATTCAATTTGTTATTGAAAATTTCCCGGGTTTCATACGAAATTATTATTCCCGGTATATCGAGGTACCAAAGATTGCTCCCCTGTTTTTACCATTGTTCACTCAAAACTCATGAATTTTAATTTATTTGGCGGCGGAAAAATCAGGAGAACCCTCTCCAACCCCGGATGGTGGAATATGCTGGCCAACAAGGTCCGCCGGACCTATCTTTGCTATTTTCGGCCGGACTATGTTCAGGAACAGGAAGCCTCCCGCGTTGGGGAATGCGTCGGCTGCGGAAAGTGCTGCACCCTCGTTTTCCGCTGCGTTTTCCTTGAAGGGTCAGAGGAACAGTCCCGGTGTAAGATTTATGACGTGGGAAGGCCAAAGCCATGCGGCGCCTTTCCCATAGATCCAAAAGACCTGTCTGACGTGAATTTTCTCTGCGGTTACTCTTTCATAACGCCTGGCGCGGCAAAGCCCGCATTCGGAGTCTTGCCTCCTATTGAAGTCACGGTTCCGGAAACGGCGGTTGTCTATACCGTCAATCGTAAAATTGAAGCCAAACTGATCAACGAGTGACCCCAATGAAATCATATCCTTCGCTTGAAGATCTGACCAGGAACCATTCAAAGGCGTTTCAGATTCAAGACAGTCAACTGAATCTTCTCGATTCCGACCTCTTTATTGAGAGGGCGCTGGACGACCTTGTCTATCAGGCCGTCTTTAATCCGGACCAGAAGGTTCGAGGGACCGCGCGCTGGATTATCAAGAAAGCGGCAATCCTGTTTAAATCCGTTTCGTCATCGATCCAGAAACTTTATGAGGCGATGGGTGAGGGAAGAGAAAGCGGCTATACCGTTCCAGCGATCAATATCCGGGGGATGACTTACGACGTGGCTCGGGCCCTTATCCGGGCCGCCCGGAAAAACAGATCAGGGACCTTTATTTTTGAAATCGCAAAATCGGAGATCGGATATACCAGGCAAAATCCGGGCGAATACGCGGTCGTGATTCTCGCGGCGGCAATTCGGGAGCGGTACCAAGGGCCGGTTTTTATCCAGGGGGACCATTTCCAGGCCAACGCCAAAAAATATAGCGAAAACCCGGAAAAAGAAATTACCGGGCTGAAAACGCTGATCAAGGAGGCCATTGAAGCCGGTTTTTACAATATAGATATCGACACTTCCACCCTTGTCCATCTCGACAAACCAACGGTCAAAGAACAGCAGAAGCTCAATTTCGTTCATGCCGCCGAGTTAAGCGATACGATCCGGTCGCTTGAGCCGCATGGGATTACCATTTCCATAGGCGGCGAGATCGGAGAGGTCGGAGGCCAAAACAGCACCGTTGAAGAGCTTGTGGCCTATATGGATAACTATCTGGACGTGCTTCATAACCGTTTTAACCGGAAGACCGGGATCAGCAAGATCAGCGTCCAGACCGGGACCACCCACGGCGGCGTCCCGCTTTCGGACGGCTCGATTGCGAAAGTCAAACTCGATTTTGAGACGCTGAAAACATTGTCAAAAACATCACGGGAAAAATACAAGATTTCCGGCGCAGTCCAGCATGGCGCATCCACCCTTCCCGACGAAGCCTTTGACCGTTTTCCTGGAACCGGGACATCCGAAATTCACCTTGCCACCGGCTTTCAGAACCTGATGTACGATCATCCCAGATTCCCCGGCTCTTTGCGGGAAGAAATTTACAATCACCTCCGGAAAAACCTTTCTGACGAGAAAAAACAGAATGAGACCGACGAACAGTTCATATACAAGACCCGGAAAAAGGGATTTGGATTTTTCAAGGAAGAGATATGGACATTGCCGGAAGAGGTCCGAAAAACTATAGGACAGTCTCTGGAAGAGAAGTTTGACTTCCTGTTTAAGAAATTAAAAGCCGTCCACAACGACGACCGGGTCAGACAGCTTGTCCCCCAGGTGGCGCTGGAGCCGACGCTCGAATCGGAAATCGCCCGCGCTTAAATTACTCTATTTGCGGTCTCTCTGACAAAAAGAATCGTATCGGATCACTTCTTCCCTGTTTCCTATAACCAGGGGAACTCTCTGATGAAGTCCCGTCGGTTGAATATCGAGGATTCTATCAGTTCCCGTAGAGGCATAACCTCCTGCCTGTTCCGCGATAAACGCCAGAGGCGCCGCCTCATACAAAAGCCGCATTTTCCCCTTTGGTTTCGCCGGATCCTTATGGTCCGACGGATAGAGGAAAATCCCCCCTTTAATTAAATTCCGGTGAAAATCAGCCACCAGCGACCCGACATAACGCGCGTTGAACGGACGATGCGTCGCAGGATCATTCTCTTTCACATATTTGACATATTCCTGGGCGCCTCGGTCCCAGTAAGGGAAATTGGACTCATTGATGCTGTAATAGGTGCACTTTTTGGGAAAGCGCATTTCGGGATGGGTTAACAGAAACTCTCCCACGCCATGATCAAGTGTAAAACCATAGACGCCCTTTCCGGTGGTATAGACCAGCATGGTGGACGAACCATAAATAATATACCCGCATCCAACCTGAAGAGACCCTTTTTGAAGGCAATCCTCCTCCGATCCCCGTTTTCCTGCCGAGATTTTCTTATGGATCGAAAAAATGGTCCCGATCGCGATGTTGACGTCGATATTGGAAGAGCCGTCGAGAGGATCGATATTCACCGCATATTTTCCGGCCATATTCTCAATATCCATGCAGACCGAATGATCATCCTCTTCCGAACCGAAAGCGCAGACACGTCCGCTCCGCTCAAAAATATTAAAAAAGACCGTATTGGCGAAAATATCCAGTTTCTGAACCACCTCTTCATGGACATTGGTCCTGCCCAGGTCCCCCAGGTAGTCCCCCAACCCCGCCCTGTTCACCTCTTTGGCGACAATCTTCCCGGCCAGGGCAATGTCGTATAAAAGGTCAGAGAGGTCTCCCGTGGAACTGGAAAACTTTCTCTGCTCCTGAATAATATGCTGATCTATCGTAATCATTCCCGAAACGCCTCCATCCATACTTACCCTTTCAGGCTCTTGTCAAATCCGCAGGCGGCGGCAACGGCGTCCCGGTACGCCAGCCAGAGCTTCAGACTTTTTTCAAGAGCAGACCTGACTTTCAAGTTAGTTTTTGCAGCCCCGATATTCCCCATAACCATCCGCCAGGCCGCCTTGCGGTGGCCCCGTTCTACAAGCGAATGGGCCCGTATCAAATCCATGCAACGGAGGTCAACGCCATGAAAGCGGACCAGAGGATGATTGCGTATTTTCGTTTCGATATCTTCAGACTGATCCGGTACGGAATCGTCGATCTCTTTTCTGTCCTTGACGCTCCCCTCCACGAAGATCGCCATGACGGCGGCCCCTTCCTGCCAGCTCCCCTTCAGAGTCACCTCATCCAGCCATTCCCGATAAAACCGGCTTTCGGGCAACAGGGAGGCGTTATCAAAAAGGGACGGAGAAAACCCCAGACCTTCCATCATTTTAAGAAATAAAATGGGATGAGGACCGGTCATGGAGAGGCGTCCTGTCTCTTCTTCAAATATATTTTCGGCAAGATCCCGCCGGACTTCCGCGGGCGGATTTTTACCCAGGATGCGACCAAGGAATACGGGAAAATCCCTGACATAAACGGCATATTCCTGGGTAAAATGGACTTTCAACTGGTCAATTGAAACCTTTTCCCCTGAGAAAAACTTCCAGGCCCAATGGTCTTTACGGTCCATGATGGCCAGAAGTTCCTCTTTCAGCTTCGAGTCAGGCATTCAATCGCAGAAAATCTATTTCAGAGGTCAAGCAGGTTTGGTTCCAGATTCACCGGTAGCAGCAACGGCTCCTTTGGGAGCTTCTGCGGGCTTGGCCGGAGCGGAAGGATCGGCAACTTCCTCCTTGTAAACTTCAATAATGCTGTCAAGCTTGATATTCTTGGCTTCCAGCGCCTTTTTGATATCGAGGAGTTTCGCGTCCGTCACCTTGAGGACAAAGTTAATCCTTTTGGCCATTTCAAATTATCCTTTCAAAAAAATGTAGATGAAAAGTTATCAGAAACAGCCTGCTTAAGTCAAGGCCGGTCAAAAACAAATTGACAAGAAATCAGGAAGTTGATAAGTTAAACGGCTCATATCTGTTTCTCATGGGGCTGTAGCGCAGTTGGGAGCGCGTCAGACTGGCAGTCTGAAGGTCGCGAGTTCGATCCTCGCCAGCTCCATCCTTTTTATGATGCCCCTGATAATCTGTAGGCACCCTGTAGTCGGCTGGCAAAGCCTCACTCTCGCTTTCTTCCACTAAAAAATGTAGACTCAGCCTATATCATTCATTAGTTTTTAACTTAATAGGAGAGTTTATGCCAGAGTATAAACAAAAAACAAAATGTAACCTCTGCGGAAATGAATTTCTGTTTGGACATGGAAATTACGAAGGCAAACCGCTTAAACTCTATGGAAATATTATGGCATGTAACACTTGCTGGATATCTAATCGTGACGGATGGGCACCACAATTCGAAAAAACACTCCTGATTGAACTCAAACGATTTGGTAAAAAGGAGCCAAAGAGAAACGAAAAAGGACTTCTTCCTCGCGAATAAGTTTACTTAAGGGAATTACGAAATGGCTTCACTCAGATCATTTCTTTACTGGCTTGCCCGGTTCTTGAGCGAGTTCCGGGGACATCCATAATGATAATAGTAAATTTATGTAAATAAGTAAGGTGTCCCCAAAATTTTACAAATTAGGTCACGGTGAGAATCGGAATGTGGTCACGATCGATCTGAAGGCGCGAGTTCGATCCTCGCCAGCTCCATCCTTTGTCCCGTCTGCTAATCACTCATCAGGCTGTAGATATCGTGATCCCGCCAGTAGGCGCAGGCCGAATCCGGGAGGAACTTCTGATCGGGATAGAGAAGGGTTCCATCTGTGTCGCGCGGTTTATAGGAACCGGCCGAGCAGGTTTGCAAGATATTATGATCGCCCAGGTCATAGATAAAGGCGTGGGAAATTGACCCTCTTTTGTCAAACTCCTTGATCAGCAAAAAACAGCGGCTCAATTTCTTGTTAAAATGGCTTTCAAAGGCGACATCATGCGTTTTTCTGAGCCGTTCCCCGAAGGTATTTGAAAAATACTGCTTTGCCTGTTGCTCGCAACCCTGAATAACGGTGAATTCCTCTTCCTCTGAAAGGGCGAACCCGATCATGGAATGAATTGAAAGGATCGCGCCTGCAAGTAAAATAATCGCCAGGAGCTTCATGTCTTCTCCCTGAGAAAAACTTACGGCCTGATCTTATGCCTGATTATACCGGAATTTGTCTATTTTTTTTCGGTGTGAAGAAGAAAATCGATTTGCAGGGCGGCGGCCTGAAAATTCGGGTCGAATTTTAGCCCTGTTTTAAATCCTGACCCTTCATTTTCCCCAAGCCCTTTGGCCCAAACCACAAGTGCGTTGAGCATGATTGGTTCGGGCCAAAGGGCTTGGGGAAAATGAAG
>DATNMI010000367.1:0-2417 GCA_035602375.1 Nitrospiria bacterium
AGAAATGGTAGAACCAGGGAGGTCAAATGGGGCGCCAGCGCCATTTTCTTCCCGTACTTGAACAATCCGATGGCAAGGGAGAGGGCGCCTTCGTATCTGAAAGGGGAAACCAGACCGTCAAAATGAAAAGGATGCGCGCGGCAATCACCGCACCGGTGTTCAGGGCTGAATGCCAGGGCGAAAGTGGATTTAAAGGGTTTTCCGCAACCGGGGCATGACGGGTTTCTGACCGGTTCGATTTTTTGCCAACAGGCATTGCAAAAATAGGGGACCCGGTTGCTTTTAATCGGCTCGCCGCAGGATTCACATTCCACCGGGAAAATAAACTCGACAAGAGGTTGAATCCGGGCGTAAATTCGCGTTAAATTCATGTCTTATTATTAAGGGTTTAACCTTGTCAGTCAGGATCATATCCCAATTTCGCCAACAATTCCAGCGATAAAAAGGGCCTGCCCCCTATTCTGTTTTTGCTCTGGATTTGGAAATTGACTTTTACGTTATTGTTATTTTATATTAAGTCCAATAATAATAACTTGCGTTTCCCATGATTTCAAAAGTTCTCAGCAGCGCTCTTTTTGGCCTTGAAGCCCACCTCGTGGAAGTCGAAGTCGATCTTGCCCAGGGCCTTCCAAATTTTTCCATTGTCGGGCTTCCCGATCCGGCGGTTAAAGAAAGCAGGGATCGGGTCAGAGCGGCCTTGAAAAATACCGGATTTGATTTTCCGGTTAAAAAAATTACCGTTAATCTGGCCCCGGCGGCTCTTCGAAAAGAGGGATCCTCGTTTGATCTTCCGATTGCCGCAGGGATTTTAATCAGCGACGGGATTATTCGCTCGTCCGCCATTTCAGACTATCTTCTGGTCGGGGAAGTCTCTCTGGATGGGCGGATCAAGCCTGTCAGGGGCGCTCTCTCGATCGCCATGCTGGCCCGTGAATCCAAATTCAGAGGGCTGATTCTCCCGGCGGAGAACGCCGCTGAGGCTTCGGTGGTCAAAGGGCTGGGGTCTACGGCGTCCATACCATTCCTGAAGTAGTAGAATTTCTTACCGGGACCTGTTCCATCACCCCGGCGGAGTTTAACCCCGTAAAGTTCTATTCGGAGCAAAGCGGGCAACTGGATGATTTTATCGATGTTAAAGGGCAAGAATCGGCAAAACGGGCGCTGGAGATCGCGGCCGCCGGAAGCCATAACGTCCTGATGGTCGGCCCGCCTGGTTCCGGGAAGACGATGCTGGCCAAACGAATGCCCGGAATTCTGCCCGATCTGCTCTTTGAGGAGGCGCTGGAGACCACGCGCGTCCATAGTGTGGCCGGTTTGACGCAGCCCACCCGGCCTCTTCTGATCAATCGGCCTTTCCGCTCTCCTCACCATACCATCTCCGATGCCGGCCTGATCGGCGGGGGACAGGTTCCTCGTCCGGGGGAGGTCAGCCTGGCGCATAACGGCATTCTCTTCCTGGATGAGCTCCCCGAATTCAAGAGGAACGTTCTGGAGGTTCTCCGACAGCCGATGGAAGACGGCGCAGTGGTGATTTCAAGGGCTGCGGCCTCCCTAGCCTACCCTGCCCGGTTCATGCTCATTGCCGCGATGAACCCTTGCCCCTGCGGCCATCTCGGCGACCGGCTCCGGTCCTGCGTCTGCACCCCGGTTCAGACCCAGAGGTACCGTTCCAGGGTTTCCGGGCCCCTATTAGATCGGATTGACATCCATATCGAGGTTCCCGCGGTTCCGTTTAAAGAGCTGTCGGACGAATATTCGAAAGAAAATTCTGCGGATATCCGGAAACGGGTGATAGAGGCCCGGGAGATTCAGAAGGAGCGCTACAAAAGGGACGGTCTTTTCTGCAACACCCAGCTCAAGCCGAAGCATTTCAAAAAGTATTGCCTGCTGGAACCGGCTTCCCGGCAATTAATTGAAATGGCGATGGACAAGCTGGGTCTGTCGGCGCGGGCTTATAACAGGATTTTAAAGGTCTCCAGGACCATCGCCGACCTTGAAAAGAGTGAGAAGATCCTCACCTCACACGTGGCCGAAGCCATCGGTTACCGGAACCTCGACCGTCGCTCCAGGCTGTAATTAAATGCGGGAGAGGAGGGAATCAAGGGGCATAAAGTGGCGGACGACCTGCATGTCGACCGCGGAAAATCCAAGCGCTAGGCCGACGAGTTGGGGAAGGTGGAGAACGGGTAGGTTGAAATCAATTCCGGCTTGCTTGCCCGCCCGTCCCTGCTGAAGATCGAGGTTCATGTGGCAAAGGGGGCATGGGGTCACCATGGCATCGGCCTCCTGGTTTTTCGCCTCTTCCAGACGTTTCCCCGACATTGCCAGGCCGAGGGTCGGATTTTCCAGAATGACGGGAAATCCGCAGCATTTGGTTCTGCCTTCATAGTCGACCGGTTCTCCGCCGAGAACCCTGA
>DATNMI010000371.1:0-1887 GCA_035602375.1 Nitrospiria bacterium
CTCTCCTGAGGAACAACCACATCATCGACAAAGTGAATCGGTTTTTTACCCGGATCAAACCTGTAGAGGGCCGGGTTGATCCCCTTTCTGGCGCGCCAGAGCTCAGCCTGCCGCTCCGGGTCGTAGGCCTCGGCAATCGGAACAGAAAGATCGTATCGGCTGACCACTTCCCGGAGATGACCCATCTTGGTCTGTACCGTTTCATCAAATTCAGCCAGAAGAAGCGCCTCTGCGTCCGGAGGAATTCCGAACTTCCCCCGGCCCACCAGATCAAGACTGTTCCTATCCATCATTTCCAGCGCGGAGGGGGATAACCCAAGAATTTTTCCGACGGCATCGCTCATCTCCCTGAGACTTTTAAAATAGATCAGCGCCGTGGCGGCCTCCGGAGGTTTCCGTGCCAGCCTGAGCTTTGCCTCCCGCACGAGGCCGAGCGTCCCTTCACTCCCTGTAAAAAGCAGATGAAGCGGGAATACTCCCCCGCGGACGCCCTCTGCAAGACCAAAAAGGTTGTATCCGCTCGAGTTCTTTTTGACGCGCTTCTTCTTGTCGAGCAGGAGAGCCTGATTTTCCCGGACGATGCGGACCAACTCGCCGATGGCGGGGATTTCATTTTGAAGCGATAAAAAGTCCGGATCTTCCAGCCGGTATTCGCGCGCATCGATCCACTTTCCGTCCGGAAGGAGGATTTCAAGCGCCAGCAGATTATCCTTGACCGCGCCATATTTCAAGGTATGAGGTCCGGCGGAATTATTTCCGATCATCCCTCCGATCTTGCAGGCATCACCGCTGGAGGGATCCGGACCATACATCCAGCCGAATTTCGAGAGCTCCCGGTTCATTTCCGCATAAACCATTCCCGGCTCAACACGGGCCCACCCGTTCCGGCCATCGATTTCAAGAAGGCGGTTCATTCGGGAAAACTCAAGAACGATCCCCGGACCGATCGCGTTGCCCGCCAGGTTGGTACCGCCGCTCCGGGCAGTGAGCGGAACCTGATGTTGACGTGAAAACGCCATCACCCGCTCCATATCTTCACCGGACTCCAGGAGGACAATCGCCTGGGGTGGAATTTTGTAGATTCCAGCATCAACGGAATAAGCGGTAATAGAGGGAGAATCAGAGAGAACTTTTGAGGACCCGAGCGTCTTCCGGAGGAGATCAAGGTCAAGAGGCATGAGGCGATTATAACAGCAGCAACGCCCTGGCTAAAGAAAAACTTGACAGAAAGAGAGGGTTGGGAGAAGATTTTTCCATGGATTTTACCTTTAGCCCGATCGGCCTCTTTCATACTCCGTATGGCTCAACCGAGGCGATTCCCAAAGCGTTCGGCAAAACCCCGACAGCTTGGGGATCAATTGAGATCTTCCCGGAATACGAAAAGGGGCTGTTAAAAATTGAAGCGTTTACCCATCTGCTGGTCATTTTCGCGTTCCACCGGAGCACCCAAAAACCGTTGACGGTCACGCCGCCGACGCAGGAAGAAGAACGCGGGGTATTTGCCAGCCGCTCCCCTCACCGGCCCAATCCCGTCGGGGTTCTCACCGTTCAGCTCCTTAAACGGGAAGGAAATTTCCTCTTCGTTTCCGGGCTCGACGTCCTGGACGGAACGCCGGTTCTCGACATCAAGCCCTATCTTCAGCATTTCGACTGCCGCCCGGAATCCCGCGCCGGCATCTGATCTTTGTCATTCCCGAATGAATTTGTTGGGAATCCAGGAAATACTTCTGTGTCTGTCAACAGACCGGAGATTCGAGGAAGGTCACCGAAGCGCTGCGGGATTCGATGCGGACTTTCCAGTATTCGGGGGACACCTTTCTTGTCTCCCAGAATACTTTACACAAAAAAGATAGGTATGGTGTCCCCGGAATTCCCATTTGAAAATTC
>DATNMI010000390.1:0-1633 GCA_035602375.1 Nitrospiria bacterium
GATGATGTCCCAGACGATCAGGAAGTACCCCGCGTAGCCCATTTTAACCAGCATCGCCAGCTCCTCTTCAAGCCGGTTCCGGTAAAATTCCCATTTTTCCAGATCAATCCGCTCAAGCCTTTTTTCCAGCCCTTTCCTGGCCAGATCGGCGAGATAACTGTCGCGGGAAAACCCTTCGGGAACCGTATATTGCGGGAGGAACGTCTCTCCGCTCGCCAGTTTGACCTGGCACCGCTCCGCGATAACAGCGGTATTTGAAATCGCTTCGGGAACTTCCTGGAACTGACGTGCCATCTCCTCGCCGGTCTTGAAATAAAACTGTCCATGCCGCCGTGCTCCGGCGCCAAGCTGGTCGATGGTCTTTCCGTGCGCCAGGCAATGGAGAATATCGACCACCAGGGCATCTTCTTCGCGAAGAAAATGGACGTCGTTTGTGGCGACTGGCGACAGGCCGGCTTCCTTTGAGATTTCCAGAAGGTCTGCGTTCATTTTCTTCTGTTCTGGAAAACCGCTCTCCCACAACTCAATGAAAAAATTGTTTTTTCCAAGAATGTCGCGATATTCTGTAGCCGCTTTCAGGGCGTTTTCCCGCTGATTTCTTTCCAAAAGATAGGGTATTTCCCCCCGGAGGGTCCCGGAAAGGCCGATCAGACCTTCAGCATTTTCCGCGAGCAGTTGTTTGTCTATTCTTGGCTTGAAATAAAAACCTTCAACGTGGGCCAGACTGATGAGTTTGAGGAGGTTCCGGTAGCCGGTCTGATTCTCCGCCAAAAGAACAAGGTGATGATAGGGCGCCGCGTGCCGGGCCTGCTCCTTGTTCAGGCGGGATCCGGGAGCCACATACACTTCACAGCCGATAATCGGCTTGATCCCCTTCTTTTTGGCCTTGAAATAAAACTCAACCGCGCCGAACAGGTTTCCGTAGTCCGTAATGGCGAGGGAGGTCATGCCATTCTCCGCGGCAAAAGAGAAGGCGTCATCGATCTGGACCGATGCCTCAAGGAGGGAATAGGTGGTGTGGAAATGGAGATGCACAAACGGATGATTCATAGGATAAAAGACTGTTAAACGGTTAAGTTGTGAAAGCGGCAAAACTTGTCTTAATTCTTCAAGAGTACAACAGATGATCAATTAAACGATTCAACCATTCAACCTTTCAACTGTACCCTGATGATTTTATCCGTTCGAAAAATAGCGGTCAAGAGATTAAAGCCCTTTTTAAAAACTTATTGTCGTCCGTTGGCGTCCCATTCAGGAAAACCCTGTCTCATAGCGTAATGGGATTGTAATAGCTTCATTTTTCAAGTAAAATAAGAGCTCCGTCTGACAAATCAATGGTCATTCTCAAAACCGGAGAAATTCATGAAATATTTTTTAGTTTCACTGCTGTTCCTGTTGAGTTTTCAGCCCGCAAACGGGGCGGAGATGGTGGAGATGAAAATGAGTGATGAGATGGCAAAGAAACATGAGCTGAAACCCGAAAGCAACATTCCCCTTCTTAAAGGAAAAGAGATACAAGAAAAGAATTTCCACGCCTATATCACCTCTCCCGCAGGAAACGGTCCATTCCCTGCGGTGATGATGGTCCATGAATGGTGGGGTTTAAACAAAAACATCAAGGAAGCCGCAGACC
>DATNMI010000406.1:0-1251 GCA_035602375.1 Nitrospiria bacterium
GATTTGAGCCGTATTTTCACGGATATCCGATTTCAGGTTCCCGGTATGAACGAGTGAGATCGCCGGTTTGATTTCAACCCGGTGGGTGCCATCAGGACGACGCACCATAAAAACAGGAACAGCGGGCGTACCGGTTTTAAGAAGAATCATGGCCAATCCCTTATTTGTGCAGGCAGGCTGGCCGAAAAAAGGAACAAAAACCCCTTCTCTCCGGGTAACATTCTGGTCCATCAAAACAGCGACGATTTCCCCGTTCTTCAATAAACGGATCATTTCCCAGAAAGCGTCATTCTTGTTGAGGGTCAAGTTACCCTTGGAAGATCGGATTCTGCCCAGCTTGCGCTCTATAAACGGATTGTCCAGCTTTCTGGCCACCGCATAGACCCTCTTTAGAATAATTGAGATGATAATTCCCAGAAGTTCCCAGCTTCCAAAATGGGCGCCGATGAGAACAACCCCCTTCCCTTGACGGATCGCGGCCTGGTAATTCTCCATTCCCTCGATCGTGATATTTTTCATAAGCTCAGGGGCAGTCATTTTCTCCGCCCGAACCATTTCCGTCAGTGAGAGCCCGAGATTTTCAAAACAGGAAATCGCTATCCGGTCCAGATCCGCCTGCCGGAGACCCGTGCCAAGGGAAGCCCGGATATTTTGCTTCGTCACTTCCCTGTGCCGTTTGTCGAAAATATAAAAAATGCGGCCCAATCCCTTTCCAAAACGAATGGCCAGGGGAAGCGGAAGCAAGGCCAATACCCCGGTAAGCATCGATAAAGCAACATATTGGAGATAATGAGCGATCGTTATCATGGAGACTTCATGCCACGCCAACAGCGTCATTCCCGTCAATCAGTTTCCATGGAAAAGGATCGACCGGAGATACTGTCAGTTTTAATACCAGAACGGGAGCGCCATTACCGTTAAAATTCTTCCATTTTACCGCATCCTTATCCGTTGTAATGACCGCGTCCACCTTTCTATACCGTGCGATATTCTCTACCGCATCGAGATCGTCAGGTAGATATTTGTGATGATCGGGGAAGACCAGCTCTCTTTCGACAACGATTCCGAGGGATTCTACAAATTTTCTAAAGGAAGCCGGGTCAGCAATGCCGGAAACAAGCAGACATTTTCTTCCAGACAGACTTTGGCCCTGAATCTCCTCTCCTGATTTCATATTCCGGAACGATGCTCCTCTAAAGAATACCCGGCAGACGGGAATGCCATTAGGGAATTTAGGCTGAACGGCGGCGG
>DATNMI010000416.1:0-2086 GCA_035602375.1 Nitrospiria bacterium
TTTGGCCCAACTCCTGAGCCAGGACAATCCCCTCGGAAACAGCCTTCAGCGCCTCCTCCCGGCTCATGGCAGGACCGGAGATCATGTTCGCCGTTCCTTTTGCCACCTTACGGATTCGGAGTCCGCTCACAGGCTGGAAATCATGATCCACGCCGATATCGACCACAACCACATCGGCCCCGATCTGCCTGGCAATCGCATTGATCGCGGCGCCGCCGCGCAAAAAATTATAAACCATCTGGGCCGTCACTTCTTTTGGATATGCGCTGACCCCTTCCGCGGCAATCCCGTGATCGGCCGCGAAAACCGCGACAGCCTTCTTTCCGAGGACCGGCTTGATTTCACCGCGGGCTGATCCATACCATAAAGCCAGCTCTTCGATCCTCCCGAGGCTTCCGGGGGGCTTCGTCAGAAAATCGAGTCTTCTTTGAAGCTTGGGGCCGATTTCCGGATCGATGGGCCGAATCCCTTCTATTGCTTTCTTCAGCATCTCCATTTAGGTCTCTCTCCTTGATGAATGATTTAGCGTTACTTATTTAAGCTTGAGAGGGATCCCGGCTGTGACCAGAAACACCTCATCCGCGATTCTCGCGATTTCCTGGTTTACCTTCCCCTGCCAGTCCCGAAAGATTCGTCCCAACGGATCCGCCGGTACCAACCCAAGACCCACCTCCGAAGACACCATCGCGAGAGGCCGGGAAAAATCTTCCACCGCTCTCTTGAACGATTCAATTTCGTCTTTGAACCCGGACTTTTCTTTCTCCAGGGTCATCAGGTTCGCCAGCCAGAGGGTCAGGCAGTCTACCAAAACAACACCCTGTTCCAATTCTTTTTTTCTAAGTGTTTCCCCTAAATGAAAATATTCTTCCACCGTTTCCCAGCCCTCGCCCCGCTCGCTCTGGTGCAGGGATATCCGTTCTTTCATCTCATCGTCCAAAGGCGGACAGGTCGCAATAAAAGTTTTTTGACCATTTTCTTCATGACGGGTCTCGCACCATTCCCGGGCAAAACGGCTCTTTCCGGATCGCGCGCCGCCAAGGACCAGAATTCTGCTCTTCGTTGACATCAGGATTCCTCCCCCCCGGAAGGCTCGAACCATTCCGGCCCGCCGCCTCTTAACCTGAGCCGGGAGAGGGTAAACGGGACCTTGACCGCCGTCCGGACAGCCTCGCGGATCAGATCAAGATTAGAGGAGCCGGGACGGAACAACATGCCGATCATCGATCCGCTATGGGCCACGTTGACGCCGACCCCTCCCAGATCGAACGTGATCTTTAAAATTTTTTCAAGGCAAGGCTTTCTCAAGATATTCTGGTGGGCCAGGGCGCTGATCGTGGCCCCCTCGCCGATTTTAAAAATCGAACTTTCACGAATGCCTTCCCGGATCAAATGGAAGGCCCTGAGGACACTGCCGGTCTGGCCGCGCGAAATCTTCTTGAAATCTCTCTGGTTATAAGCGACCGTATCTACCTCTCCCCCGAAATCGACCGCGACAATGTCAAGGGGCGGGGGGTCTCCTAACCGGGAGAGGTGTTTTCCCCGAAAATGATCATACAGAACAATTCCGGGGAAAATCACGCCGTCCGTTGGTTCTATAGATTGCAAAAACCTTCCCACTTCCTCCGGAGCAAGAGCGATTCCCGCCTTTTTCCCGGCAAACCATAGAACGGCGGCCATATCCGCGGTACTGCTGGCCATTCCCTTTCCCACCGGAAGGTCCGAATAAAAGCAATGGGGTCTGGTCAAAGAAGGAAACCCCGCCTTTTCTGAAAGGAAAAGAACCTGACGGGACTTCCATCCACGGGAAATAAAAGAGGGGCCGCGCCTGTTTCCCAAGAAATATGTGTAACGGTCTACGGGACAGGAAATATGAAGCCGGACTCCGTCCACCACCCCCTGGGCCAGCTCTCCACAGCTTCCCGGCACTCTCAAGGCCAATGTCATGAAAACCTCTTGCTGAGCGCCTCAAGAAGCCGGAGGTGTTCCTTCGCCCCTTTGACCGCAATTCTGAAAAACGAAGCGCCTAACCCGCGCGTTCCCTGGCAGCTCCGGATCAGGATCTTATCCCGGATCAGATCCTCTCTTA
>DATNMI010000428.1:0-1531 GCA_035602375.1 Nitrospiria bacterium
GAGCCGATTGGACTGTTCCTCAACCTCGCGATAGCTCAGTTTCAGAACGCCGCTGATCAGAGCGGTCTTTTCAGGATATCTGGCCGCGCTGTTTTCTAAGAATTCTTCTACACGCATTATTTTCTTGTACCGTTTCGACCCTGTTTTTTATTGATAAAGGAGGCAATATTATGAACTGAATCGAGATTGGCGGGAACAATTTCCGCATCTTCAACCGTTATCTGGTATTTGTCTTCCAGAAAAGAGATCAAGATCAAAATTCCGGTTGAATCGATGATCCCCTTTTCCAGAAATGAGTCTGAATTTGAAAGCCCTTGATCGTCCTGTCCAAAAAGAAAATTTTCGATAATATAGTTTCGTACCTCTTTTTCAATGAACTCCATTACTGATCCGTCTGTCAAAGTGGTTGATAAATTGGTCTATCAAAAGCTGTGTGGAGAGAATACCCACAAAGGCCATATTGTCCCGCACACTTTTAATCTGGTTTCTTTTGGCCTTTTCGGCCAGCTTTTCAACAGCAAGAGGATTAAAAATTCCATCCTTCCGCACACGATCGGGGGATAAGAGCTCCCCGATATAGCCTTCCCGGCTGGAAGGCTCCCCGTTGCTCAGAAAGCTTCTCGCCTCCGGAGCACGGTAAGGCTGTTTAAACCTCTTTTTAACCGATTGAGGAATTAATTCGCCAACCGCTTTTTTTAAAATATATTTCTCGTTTAACACTTTCATTTTTAATCGGGCGGGAATCCTGGCCGCAAACTCCGCGAGCTGAGGGTCCAGAAACGGAAACCGCCCTTCCACCGAATGGGCCATTAACATTCGATCACCCTGCGACGATAAAATATACCCGGGAAGAAGGTATTTCGCCTCGAGGTATTGGGATTGGGAAAAACTGTCCCATTTGGGATAGTCGACGGGCAGAAGGGCGCGGAGACGATCATAAGCATTATTGCCTTTAATCTCCTGCCTGACAGGGTCGGAATAAAAAAGTTTCAGCTTTGAGGTCAACTCCCAACGGGGCAAATGGGAAAACAACGGATTTAAAAGATCTTCCTTTTTTACCTGGAAGAAAGCCCTTAGATAAGCCTCAGGTTGAGACTGGATTTCCTGGAGATAAGGGTAAAGTCTTTTCAGTAAAAGGGGGCGTCTTCTGGAATCGGGATAGGCTCCCCAGAATCGACGGATTTTCGCCTCTTTGAAGATATCATATCCACCCAGCATTTCATCGGCCCCCTCCCCCGTTAAAACGACCTTGTACCCTTTCTCTTTTACCAGCCGGGAGAGGAGAAAAAGGGGGGCGGGGGCTGTCCTGAGCACCGGTTTTTCAGCATGCCAGATCACTTCAGGAAAGTGATCTCTAATATCCTGATAGGTACAGCGGATCTCCTGATGCCGGGTATTTAAGTATTGAACGGTCTCCAGTTGAAACTTCTTTTCATTGAATTCAGGATCTTCAAACGTGACTGAAAAGGTTTCAAGGGGCTTGCTCGAATGCCTGGCGGCCAGCGCCGCGATCACCGAAGAGTCGAGCCCG
>DATNMI010000448.1:0-4743 GCA_035602375.1 Nitrospiria bacterium
CCCGGCCCGCCGCGCTGGATGAGCTCGAAATGGTTCTGAGAAAGCGGCTGAAATTCAAAGTCGGCACCCGGCGGGAAATACTCGACGTCCTGAAGAAAAGTGAAGGTTCCACCCAGGTCCTCCGCACGATGGAGGCCGACTTCCGGCCTCTTCTGATTCGCGAGACCGAGGAGGGAGAGGAGTCTCTGACCATTGAGAAACTCTCCAAAGACGCAAGCCCGGTCATCCGGCTGGTCGACACCATCATTTTAACGGCGCTTCAGAAACGGGCCAGCGATATTCATATCGAGGCTTCCGAAGAGGGTGTCGAGGTGAAATACCGGGTTGACGGGGTTCTTTATCCCGCCATGGAACCGCTCGATATCCAGTTCCATGCGCCTCTGATTTCCAGGCTGAAGGTCATGTCGGAGCTCGATATTGCCGAAAAGAGAGTCCCCCAGGACGGCCGGTTTAAATTAAAACTGGACCGGAAAAAAGTCGATTTCCGGGTCTCCATTCTTCCGAGCATTTTCGGGGAAGATGTGGTGATCCGGATTCTCGACAAGGAATATATTGCCACAGACTTAAACGACCTCCGCCTTGAGCGGCTTAGTTTTAACGAGGGGGATCTCAAAAAGTTCCGGAAAGCGATCATCGAACCTTACGGAATGGTCCTCGTCACCGGTCCGACAGGAAGCGGAAAAACAACTACCCTTTACGCGGCGATTTCGGAAATCCGGTCTGATGAAGACAAGATCATCACCATTGAAGATCCGGTTGAATATCAGCTGGGAGGGATCGTTCAGATCCCGGTGAACGAAAAAAAAGGACTCACCTTTGCGAGAGGCCTTCGCTCCATTCTCCGGCACGATCCGGACAAGATCATGGTCGGCGAGATCCGGGATGCCGAAACGGCCCAGATCGCGATTCAGTCGGCGCTGACGGGCCACCTGGTTTTTACCACCGTCCATGCCAACAATACCTTCGATGTGATCGGGCGATTTACCAACATGGGAATCGAGCCGTACAATTTTGTCTCCTCGCTGAATTGTATTCTGGCGCAACGGCTGGTCCGGTCGATCTGCGCCGTTTGCAAGGAAGAGATCAAGGTTCCCGAAAAGCTTCTGGAAGACTCGGCGATTTCACCGGAAATGGCCGCCGGAAAAAGATTTTATCAGGGGAAAGGGTGTCCAGAATGCAACGGCACCGGGTTTAAGGGGAGAAGGGCCATTACAGAGTTTCTGGAACTCTCCGATTCCATACGCCAGATGATCCTGGCCAGGCGGCCCTCCGCGGACATCCGGAAAGAGGCGATCAAAGAAGGTATGACCACGCTCAGGGAAGCCGGAGTCGAGAAAGTGTTCAAAGGGGAAACCACCCTCCGGGAAATCAACAGGGTAACCTTTATTGATTGACGGGCAATCGAATTTGTTTTTCAGTTTAAAAGGGGGCCTTCATATCGGCGAGGATTTTATCTCCTGTGCCATATTAACCGCTTCGGAAGCGAAGCCGAGGCTCCAGTCTTATCGCGTCGTCCGTATCCCCGAAAACACGGTTCGTCCGTCTCCCATAGAGCCGAATATCCTCAATCTGGAAGCGGTCAGAAACGCCCTGGCGGAGTTTCGGAAGTCCTTGAAAAAAGCCGGCTCAGTCGCGCTGAGCTTCTCAGACCAGTCGGCGAGAATGCTGTTGCTGGAGGTAAAAAAAAACTTTCCCTCCTCCGGGGAACTTAATCGGCTGATCAAATGGAACATGGAACAGCGGTTCCTGACCCATCTGGGAGATTGCCGGTTTTCCAGCCAGCTCCTTCGAAAGTCGGACGACGGCATGAAAGGGGGTCAGTTTTTCTTTTTATGCGCCGCGGTTTTAACCAATATCCTGGGTCAATACGAATCTCTCGTGAACGAAACGGGAATTGAACCGACAATGATCAGCAATCCACTCTTCTTGACGTTCAATCTGTTTCATGACCTGATTAAAAAGACATCTCCCGAAGGAAACTACATTTTTTTGAACTTTCAGGAGAGCGCTTTTTCCCTGATGGTCTTTGAAGAGGGAACGCCCCGTTATATCCGGACCATTTCGTTTGGTTTTTCGATAGAGCGTTCCCGTGTCGAAGGCCATCCGGAAAATGGAGAAAAGGTTTTCGCGAAAGTTCTGGCAGAGATTGAAAATCTCTTTCACTACCATTTTCATCGCGCGGATCCCGGAAAAAAGATCCCCTTTTTCATCTCCGGTTTGCAGCATCCGGAACGGATTCCTGAATTCCCGCAAGAGACCTTCAGCCTTCAGCGGATCCCGCTCGATTTGTCGATGGCGCTCGATTTCGCCCAGATGGCCGAAATAGAGTACACGGAGCACGCGGCGCTCCTCCCCGCGGTCGCCGCCGCCAAAGGGGCGCTGATTTGAAAATCGAGATCAATTATTCCACCTATCCGTACGCCGCCAAGAAATACCTGAAATGGGCTGTGATCGCCGCTTTTATCTTGTCGGTCCTGCTTCTCCTTTACATGATCAGGGAGGCCAGCGCCTGGCGGGGGGAGACTGCTCGGTACAATGCTGGTACCGCGAGGATTGAAAATGAGATCAAAACCTTGAACCTCAAACCTGTTTCAAAGAATGAAATGACAGGCCTTGAGAAGAAAATAAAAGTTTTGAACGACATGATTGTGAGGAAGTCGTTCTCCTGGACCCGTTTTTTGAACGACCTTGAAAAAGCGATCCCGGCGAACATATCGGTAAAAAAAATCGAGCCTAAATTTCTCGACCATGGAGTGACGATATCGGGCGAGGCGCTGACTTTAAAGGACCTCACCCGGCTGATCTTGAGCCTTGAGACCCATCCGCAGTTCAATCAGGTCTTTTTGCTCGATCAGAAGGTCGGGAACGAAAACAGGGTTGAATTTCAGGTCCATTTGAATTATCTCGATAAAGGAAAAAATGAACAGGAAGCTCCTCCAAAACTTTAAGACGGAAATAATCCTGCTGGCCGCAGCCCTGGTTGTTACCGGCGCGGCCTGGTTTCTTGTTTTCGACCATTCCAGGAGCGAAGCCCGCCTCGCTGAAGAGGAGTGGAGAAGCGTCCGCCAGAAAAAGGAGGACATTATCAAATGGAAAAAAACCGGTAAGGAGATCCGGCAGGTCATGGACCTGCTTGAAGATCTGAGTCATTATGCCCAGATCAGCAGCGCCCCGGTAGAGCTGGCCAAAAAGTATCAGCTCAAGGTTCCCTCCGTGAATTATCAAAAGGAAGCGGCCGAGGAAGGCTTTGTCCGGGTCAATTTTGTCTTTTCGGTCATGGGGTCTTATGAGGCGATCCGGAAATACATTTCGGAGATTGAAGCGGCCAAAGCCCTTTATGTCATCGAGGATATGAACCTGGGAAAATCGAGCCGGGAAGGAAGCCAGTTGGAGCTTCAGATGAAAATGTCGACTTTAATCAGGACCGGAAGCTAAGATGACCGCCTGGGCGAACAACAAAAAGACGATTCTTCTCTCCTTTCTCGTTCTTGTCTGGATCGGCCTTTTTTTCTATTTGAAAAGCGGTCCGGAGCAGGGCCATCGTCCCCTGAAGCATAAACCGGGGGAAGTGGCTCCCTCGGAATTGCCGATGTCCGGGTCCGGCGGAAAGGGAGGGGGCCGGCTGGCGCTCCTCCGGCCCGCTGAAAAGCTGGAGATTACGAAAAACATTTTTGCGCCGATCAGGGTTTATATTGCTCCGCCGCCAAAAACGGCGGCGCTCCTTCCGCCCGTCGTCGTGACGCCTCCGCCCCCCTCGGCCGAGGAGATCGCTCGTTCACAGGCGATGGCCGACCTTTCCCAGTTCAAATACTTAGGTTACCTGAACAAAGGGGGGCGAGAGCAGGGCTTTTTCTCAAAAGGGAGCGAGCTTTATATCGTGGGAAAAGGGGAGGCCATGGAGGGTAACTTTATTTTAAAAGAGATCGACCCGAACCACGCGGTACTCAGAGACCGGCCGACCGGGGTGGAGTCTTCGCTGACCCTGACCAATTAGCAGTGCTGAAAAACCCCCTGATCACAGTCCTCTTTTAAAAATGCAGTTAATCCATCGGGAACGATTTCACACAGGACAGATGAACATGGCGAATGACGAAGATTATCCTTATATTGTTGTTTTGATTACCTTTCCCTCAGAAGCGGAGGCGAGAAAAATCACGCGGGTCCTGGTGAAAGAAAACCTTCTGGCCTGCGGAAACATTATTTCAGGCGTCACATCGATCTACCGGTGGGAGGGGAAGATTGCCGAAGCGGTGGAAATCCTGATGGTCGGCAAGACCAGGAGAGAAGTTTTCCTACGGTTAGAAGCGCGGGTAAAAGCGCTTCATCCCTATAGGGTTCCTGAAATTATCGCGCTTCCGCTTGTTGAGGCATACAGTCCCTACCTTTCCTGGATTGACGAATCGGTCCGATAGAGTTTTTACCGACTTTTTGGCCAGGTTTAAATCTCTATAAAACCTACAATTTACGTTACATTGAAAATCAACTATTTACATTATTTCCCTCACTTGACAAAATTTAAATCTTTGGTACGTTTTAATTTAGACCAATGGCCAATACAGATGGCCAATACATATTAATAAATATTATTGAGGAGGAGATTAAAATGAAGAGGCTAATTAAGACGCTTTTATTATCAATAGGTTCTGCGATATTCTTATTATCGATGGGTCCAGTCGCGCAGGCGTCGACGGTGACGGGCAATTTCAACGTGACCGTGACTCTGACCTCCGCGTGTACAGTCAC
>DATNMI010000426.1:0-1003 GCA_035602375.1 Nitrospiria bacterium
GATTGCCGGAACGGCTTTATCCTGGACGGATTTCCCAGGACCGTGGCTCAGGCGGATTCGCTGAAAGAAATTCTGGTTTCCCGTGGGACCGCGATAGACGCAGTCATTAATTTTGAAGTGGAAGAGGAAGCCTTAATCAAGAGACTTTCCGGGCGGAGAAGCTGTCCGGCATGTAAAAAAGTATTTCATCTGACGTTTAATCCACCGGCGCAAGAAGGAATTTGCGATGGTTGCGGCGGGCCCTTGGCACATCGGAGGGATGATCAGGTGGAGACGATAAAAACCCGGTACCAGGAATATCAGGAAAAAACCCGTCCTTTGATGGATTATTATGCGAAAGAAGGATTGATTCATTCAATTCCTGGAACAGGACCCATTGAGGAGATTCGGAAGGAACTGGAAAAGATAATCACCGGGCGCCACTAGGCCATGATCATTCTCAAATCGGAGAGCGAGGTTTCCAAGATTCAAGCCTCATGCAGGATCGTTGCTGAAACTCTCGAAATCCTCCGGGAACGGGTCAAGCCGGGAATTACAACCGGCGAACTCGACCAGATCGCCGAGGAACAGATTCTCGCAAGGGGCGGCAAGCCGGCTTTTAAAGGCTACAGGGACTTTCCCGCTACACTTTGTGTGTCGGTCAATCAGGAGGTGGTCCACGGCATACCGTCCTCCCGAAAGGTTCTGGCTTCGGGAGATATTGTCGGACTGGACTTGGGTGCGATACGGGACGGATTTTATGGAGACGCGGCCATTACAGTCCCTGTAGGCGCCGTATCTGAAGAAGCCATGCGCCTTATTCAGGTGACCGAAGCTTCACTGTATAAGGGAATCGAGCAGGCCGTGCTGGGGAATCGGCTGTCTGATATTTCCCATGCCGTGCAGAGCTGGGTAGAAAAGGCGGGATTCTCGGTTGTAAGAGATTTTGTGGGGCATGGAATCGGAAGAAACCTTCATGAAGAGCCTCAGGTTCCAAATTATGGCGAGCCGGGGAAAGGTCCCC
>DATNMI010000518.1:0-3491 GCA_035602375.1 Nitrospiria bacterium
CCTTGCGCTCGGCGGGGTCGTTCTGGCTTTAACCGGAGCGGAAGCACTTTATGCCGACATGGGGCATTTTGGGAGGCGCCCGATCCAGCTGGCATGGATCGGATTTGTTCTTCCGTCCCTCCTGTTGAATTATTTCGGACAGGGCGCGCTGCTCATCCACAATCCCGATGCGGTTGAACATTCATTTTACCTGCTTGCCCCGAACTGGGCGCTCCTTCCGTTGGTTATTTTATCGACCATAGCCACGGTCATTGCTTCGCAGGCGGTGATCTCCGGCGCCTTTTCAATGACGCATCAGGCGATGAGGCTCGGTTATTCTCCTTTTATGGAAACGCAACAGACCTCTGAACGGCAGATCGGCCAGATCTACCTGCCGGGGATAAACTGGACGTTGCTGGTTGCGGTGATCGCCCTGGTCCTGGGCTTTGGAAGCTCGACGAATCTGGCCGCCGCCTATGGCATTGCCGTCACAGGGACGATGACCATTACATCGATCCTGGCTTTTATCGTGGTACGCACGCTATGGGGCTGGGGCTCCGTTCGGAGCGGATTGCTGATTATCTTCCTCTTGACCATCGACCTGGCATTCTTCAGCGCCAACGCCATAAAAATCGAGGATGGGGGCTGGCTTCCCCTTGTGTTCGGCTTTGGCATTTTTCTACTGATGACCACATGGAAGCGCGGACGGGCGCTGTTGTATGAAAGGTTGCACGGGGACGCGCTGGATCTGGAACCTTTTGTCAAATCAATGGGACCCGGCTCGATCATTCGGGTGCCGGGAACCGCGATTTTCATGTCTGCTAACCCTGACGGCGTGCCTCATTCGCTCTTGCATAACCTGAAGCACAATAAAGTACTCCATGAGCATGTGGTCATTCTCTGTGTTCACGTTTTGGACGTGCCCCATGTCTCAAATCACGACCGAATCGAGCACCGGAAACTACCGAACAACTTCTACCGGCTTATCGTCAAATTCGGCTTCAAAGATCAGCCTGATATTCCAAAAGCGCTTGCGCTAGGTGTGAAACTCGGCCTGCCGCTTTCCCTGAAAGACGCCTCTTTTTTTCTCGGGAGAGAGACGCTCATTCCGAAAACAAATTCGGACATGCCTGTATGGCGCGAAAAGCTTTTTATCACCATGTACCGAAATGCGGCAAGCGTCATCACTTTCTATAAAATTCCTCCGGACCGCGTCGTGGAAATGGGCTCGCAAGTGGTTTTATAAACCCGCTATCGGCTGCATGAATGAATTACTCGTTGAGGCAGTTGATGAGCTGTCTGAGACGGCCATAATGCCGTTTGTTAAACTGGAAGATGATGCGACCAAGACTGTCCAGATCGGGAGAAGAGGCAGTCTCTTCAGGTAGCGCCTTTGTCCTTTCAAATTGTCCGCTCACCAGAATATCGCTGAAGTCATGATTCAGACGGTCGAGCAAAGTCTGGTCTACCTTTCGATTCAGACGAATGACCAGATGTTCCCGGACAAACTGCATGGAGTGATAATTGCGGTAAAACTGGAGAATTTCCTCAACAGCTTCCTTGACGGAAGTGGTGATTTTAAAAAGATCAAAATCCTCTCGGGAGATCAACCCCCTGTCCAACAGGCAGATCTCGAGAAACTCTTTCCATTTTGACCAGTAAGGGCGTTGTGGATCTTCCACCATAACCACGGGGAGCGGATCGCACTTTCCCGTCTGAAGCAGGGTCAGGGTTTCAAACCCTTCATCATGGGTGCCAAAACCGCCGGGGAAAAGAATCACGCCATCGGTTTCCTTGATGAAAATCAGCTTGCGGGTAAAAAAGTATTTGAAGGTTACCAGCTTCGGATCGTTTTCGATAAAAAGGTTCGCGTTCTGCTCAAAGGGGAGCATGATATTGACACCGAACCCCTTTTCGGCCCCGGCTCCTCCCTGGGCCGCTTTCATGATCCCGTCCCCCGCGCCGGTAATCACCATAAAGTTATTCTTGGCCAGCAGTTCACCCAGTTCAAACGCCGTCTGGTAATCAGGGTCGGTTTCGGGAATCCTGGCAGAGCCGAAGATACTGACCTTCCTGACTTTGCGGTACGGTGCGAAGATCTTAAAGGCGTATCTTAACTCCCTCAGAGCGGTATTCAAAATTTTGACGTCGAGCCTGTCAGCGTTGATTTCCACCAGTTTCGTCATGGTAACCAGCATCTGCTTTAGAAAATCTTCGTTGGGGTACCCCTTGGCCTTTAATGCCAGTATATCCGCCGTATCGGCGAGCGTCCTGCGTTCGATTCGTTCTTGTTCTTTCACGTTTGTCTCTTGACGCCTGTTGTTGTACCTGCGTCAATATTTCTCCTTTATTAAAAGTATAGCGGGAAGTTTGAATCCGTCAAAGAGGAGATCCCGCCGGAAGCCGATGAAAGACCTGCAAAGGGGGTCAACTACCAGCGATGATCATTTTGGAAATCTTGATCGTGGGAGCGGAAATCGAGCTCCGCATTTCAAGATCAGAACCGACCATTTCAATGTTCAGCAGCATATCCTTCAAATTTCCCGCGATGGTAATTTCCTCCACCGGATAGGCCAGAGCGCCATTTTCAATCCAATATCCAGCCGCACCTCGGGAATAATCGCCGGTGGCCAGATTGATGCCGAACCCGATTGTTTCGGTCAAATAGAGGCCCGACTTAACGGAAGAGATAATCTCTTTGGAGGACGGCTTGCCCGGCTTCATGAAAAAATTAAAACAACCAGCGGAAGGCCCGTCCCCGATCGACCTGGAGGCATTGCCCGTCGATTTCATATTCAACTTCCTGGCTGAATAGCTGTCCAAAAGGTAATTGACTAGCACCCCGTTCTCAATGACAGAATGCGGAGACACAGGAAGGCCCTCTCCGTCAAAAGGACGCGATCCCGGGCCTCCTGGAATGGTTCCGTCATCCGTGATATTGACCATGGAAGAGGCCACAGAAGAGCCGAGACGGCCCACCAGGAATGAAGCGCCCCGGTAGAGAGAACTTCCGGCGACGGCTGAAAAAAGGGTCCCCAGAAGGCCCCCGGCCATCTCCGGATCGAAGATCACCGGAGCTTCGCAGGTTTTGATCTTGCGCGCTCCAAGCCGGGCCAGTGCGCGTTCCGCCGCCCGTTTTCCAACGGCTTCCGGAGAATCCAGCTTTTTATGTTTTCGGCCATAGGAAAACCAGTAATCCCTCTGCATCTCCCCGTTTCTTTTCGCAATGGGAGAAACAGAAATTGAGGAAGAAGCCGAGGGAAAATCGCCATGAAACCCGTGCGAGTTCATATACCAGATATGGCTCCTGGAATGGCTGAATTCAGCGCCTTCCGAATTGCCGATTTCAGGGGAGAAAGAAAGCGCCGCCTCTTCAGTTCTTTTGGCGATGGAAATCTTCTCCTCCACCTTGAAAAGATCCAGATCGGGATCGTCCAGATCAAGGTCGGGAATCTTTTTTACCATCTCCTCTGCGGGAGGCAGGCCTGAAAACGGGTCTTCCTCTGCGGCGC
>DATNMI010000531.1:0-1959 GCA_035602375.1 Nitrospiria bacterium
ATTGGAATTGAAGACAACAAGCCGGATGCCCTGAAAATCATGGAAGCGGCGGTGGAAAAAGAAAGCCGCAATCTGGTTGAAACCCGGGTCGTCTCCCTTGAGACAAAATATCCCCAGGGGGGGGAGAAACAGCTGATCCAGGCGATTCTCGGTCTTGAGGTTCCGAACGGGGGGCTGCCGATGGACCTCGGTCTTGTGGTCCAGAACGTGGGAACGGCCGCGGCCATTTACGAAGCGGTCCGTTTCGGCCGTCCCCTCATTGAAAGGATTATCACGGTTACGGGCCGGGGAGTTCTTCAGCCGAAAAATCTCCGCGTCCGGATCGGAACGCCGATCCGTGACGTTATCCGGTTCTGCGGCGGGTTTGCGGGAGAACCCGGGAAAGTCATCATGGGCGGTCCGATGATGGGCCCTGCCCAGTATACGCTGGATGTCCCGGTGGTGAAGGGGACCGGAGGAATTCTGATTTTTCCCAAGGAGGAAGTGTCCGTTGAAGAGAGCCGTGCCTGCATCCGGTGCTCGGCCTGCATCGAGGCCTGTCCTGTCGGACTCCTTCCCAACATGCTCTCGGTCACCGCGGAGGCCCTGAATTTTACCGAAGCAAAGAAATTTCATCCTTTTTCCTGCATTGAGTGCGGATGTTGTTCTTACGTGTGTCCTTCCCGCAGGCCGATCGTTCACCAGATCCGGCATATCAAGATGGACCTCTCTTCCACCAGGAAAAAAGTCGTCACGGTCGGTTAACGGGACCCTCCGGAAAAAAGAAATCCGGGAAGTCCGACAATATTAATTTAGCGATGGATTCGATTTATGTCAGAAGAGGTCAAAGACCTAAAATCCCCCCCGCCCCCGGCGTCGGTGGAGCCTGCCAAGCCAAAGGCTGCCGAAAAAGATAAAGAAATGGTCCTCGGGATTTGGCCCCATGTCCGGACCGATAACAGTATCATCCGGATCATGTACAGCGTAATTGCCGCTCTGGTTCCGGCCTCTCTCTATTCTGTCTGGTTATTCGGATGGAGCGCGATCGAGGTGATGCTGGTATCGATCCTGGTCGGCCTGGCCACGGAAGCGGGCATGCAGAAAATAATGGGCCAGAAGGTGACGATCAACGACGGTAGCGCCGCGCTGACCGCCCTGCTCCTCGCGTTGACCCTCCCTCCAGGCTGTCCCTGGTGGGTGACCGCGATGGGTTCGTTTTTCTCGATTGCGATCGGCAAACAGCTCTACGGAGGCCTTGGTTATAATCCTTTCAATCCGGCGTTGGTCGGCCGTGTGGCTCTTCTGATCGGATTTCCTCTCCAGATGACGACCTGGGAGAAGATACACATGGCCGGGGCCGATGTGGCGACGGGCGCTACCCCGCTAGGTCTTGTCCAGGTGGCCCGTCTTTCGCATAAAGTTGTCCCGGGTCCGGAAACCCACGATTTCTGGAATATGTTTGTGGGATCTACAATGGGGAGCCTTGGCGAAACCTCCGACCTTCTCCTGCTTCTGGGAGGCCTTTATCTGTTCTACAAGCATTATATTACCTGGTACATTCCGGTTTCGATGGTCGCCTCCGTTTTCCTCTTCAGCGGCCTTTTTTACATGATCGATCCGACCCATTATGCCAATCCCCTCTTCCATGTTCTCTCCGGCGGCCTGATGCTGGGGGCCGTCTTCATGGCAACCGATATGGTTACCTGTCCAAACACGCCGAGGGGACAGCTGGTTTTTGGAGCGGGATGCGGCCTGCTGACCATCATTATCCGGATGTGGGGCGGCTATCCGGAAGGGGTTTCCTTCGCCATCCTCCTGATGAACAGCGTGACCCCCATGATTGATCGTTATATAAAACCTCGTCTTTATGGAGCCAAATAACGTGCAGGGAATAACAAAACTGGTGATCGCGTTGACAGCCGTCTGTATGGGAACGGCGTTTATTCTCGGCGGAATCTATTTTTTTACTATCGACAACAT
>DATNMI010000539.1:0-13105 GCA_035602375.1 Nitrospiria bacterium
CCGCCGCAAACCGCACGGAAAGAGTCAATATTTTCCTCTTTCGAGCACCGGATTATGGAACCATCCGATAGCATCAGATCCAGATAAAGGACAAACTCCGAAAAAGAACCGACCCGATGATGATTTTTCCCGTGTACGTCCGATGCAACAGCTCCGCCAACGGTCACAAATTTTGTACCCGGTGTAACCGGCAGGAACCATCCTTTTGGAACGATAATTTCTATAATATCTTTTAACGTAACGCCGGCCTGACAGACGATAATTCCATCAGCAAGATTCAGGGACGTTATCCTGTTGAATTTTAAAGTGGACAGGATATTTTTTGAAAGGGAGGAATCGCCGTAACACCGGCCTAGACCGCGGGCAATAAAATGTTTATACCCCGGCAGTTCATTTTTTAGGTCGTTTGCCCCGCTGAAACTGTTGACAATCGCATCGATAGCGGGGAATCGTCCCCAATTGGAAATTTTCATGACGGCAGTCATTCTAACGCGAAAGGAAGCATATTTAAATCATTTTTTTATAGAAAATTGTTTACATTGTGATGATAATCCACTATATTTTTTTACAAATGAACATTCTTGACCGGTATTTTACCAAAGAAATTTTTGTTCCCTTTATTATCAGCCTGTTTGCGCTTACAGGGATATTGTTTGTTCAGCAACTTGTTGAGTTTGTTGATCTTTCTTTGAACAAAGGTGCCGATTTATTCAGTCTGATAAAAATAGTCTTTTTCGCGTTTCCCTCCTTTCTCGTGATTACGCTTCCCATCTCTCTTTTAATTTCTTCCATCACGGTAATGAACCGGCTATCCATGGACAATGAACTCATTTCTTTGAGAACTTCCGGGTTGAGTTTCTACAGGATCATCCGGCCTTTTATTGTTTTTTCTATCGGTGTAGGGATTCTCACTTTCAGTCTTGCCAATTTTGCCAAACCGTTCGGGGGAAACTCCCTCAAGGAAGTTTCCTTTGAAATCCTGAAGAAAAGGATTAACGTGGTCCTGGAGGAGGGGATATTTAACGACCTTTTTGACCAGATGATGATCTATGTTGAAGAAATGCCGACTTATTCAGATTTAAAAGGCATTTTTATATCTGATTTGAGAAAGCCCGATGATCCCGTAATTATATTAGCGAGAGAAGGCACATTTGTAACAGACGAGGCTTCCAGTTCGGTCGGCTTCGTGCTTCATAACGGAAATTTCTACCGAAAGGGAAAGGATCCAAATTCATTTCAACAGATCGTTTTCACAAAATATTTTTTAAGCATAAATCTGTCGGCTTATATAAAAAGTCCTGGAGAAAATGTGAAGGAACATCTCGGCCTTCTAGCCCTGCGGGAAAAGATTTCAAAACAGGGCGAAGGCAAATTAGACGCAGAAGACATACAACGCCTTCAGCAATATTACAAAACCTACGCGCTTCCGGTGACAACCATTCTGTTCGGCATTTTAGGTCCTCCTCTCGGAACATTTACGAGACGATCGGTCGGAAACTTCGGCGGATTCGCAATCGGGTCCGGAATCGTGGTCTGTTATTATTTTTTAACAATTGTCGGGGATTACTTTCTTGCTAAAAATATGGTTTCACCATTTTTTTCGGCTTTTTTCCCGAATGGGATTCTACTGATTGTGTCCGTTTTCTTTCTGGTAAAAACAGACCGGCAAATTCTGTTTCACTCTAAAAGAATATCCCATGACCCTGATTAACCGTTATATTTCTAAGGAATTTTTAAAAATATTTTTTCTTTCCTCGTTTTTTCTTGTTTTTATCTATTTTCTAATCGACTTCCTGGGTAAACTGCGAATCTTTCTGAAATTCAAAGCCGAACCGACGGCGGTGTTTGAGCATTTTTTATACCTCCTTCCGAAATTTATTTATGATACGACTCCGATAGCGATATTGTTCTCGACGCTGATCACTTTCCGGATGTTGGCTAAAAACAATGAAATTACGGCATTGAAAAGCGCCGGGGTTTCTCTTTACAGCCTGACCCTTCCGGTTTTAGGAATGGCCGCTTTGATCAGCATGGTTCTTTTATATGCGAACACGGATGTGATTCCGATAGGAATCAAGCATGCCGAATTTATCAGATCCGTTGTGATAGAAAAAGCCAGTCCGACGTCTTATTTCAGGCAGAACAAGATCTGGTTCAGAACGGAAAATCATGTCCTGTTCAACGTCCAGATGATCAATCCGGACAAGCATAAGTTTTTTGGAATTGGAATATATAAGCTCTCCGATACGTTTTCCTTAAATGAGGAGATCGATGCCAAAGAACTTTCTTACGAGAACTCAAACTGGTATTTATTAAACGGCGTCCAAAGAATCTTTTCGGGCGAGGGAAGACTGGAAACTGTCAAATTTGAAAAGATGAAATTTGATCTTGATAAAACACCTGAAGATTTCAAACAGATCGGTATCGATGAAAACCGGTTAAGATATGGCGAATTAAGAGATTATGTTCGAAAGCTCTCTTCGGAAGGATACCTGACAACCCGATATCTGGTTGACCTCTATGGTCGAATGGCGTTTCCCGTTGTCAATCTTATCATGTCGATTATCGCGATTCCGTTCGCGTTGAATAGTGATGGCCGGTCCGGTGGAATATCGAAGGGTATAGGCGTCTGTATGGGAATCGGGTTTAGCTACTGGTTTATCTATGCCATGAGCATTTCTCTCGGTCATGGCGGCATGATTCCTCCGTTTCTCTCGGCTTGGCTGGCAAACCTGTTATTTATGGCAATAGGCGGGTATCTTTTTCTCACAATTCGGCAATAATCTCATTTGATTCCATCATTGAATTTGTTTGGCTTGAGGAAGATGCGGAGTCAGGCGGAAAAACAGTTCTGGATCACGGTAATAGCCGTCCTTGGGGCAAAAATCCTTCTCGCCGCCGCTCTTCCGATCACAAGCGATGAAGCCTACTTTGTCATTTGGGCTAAAAACCTCGATTTCGGGTATTATGACCATCCACCGATGATCGGATGGATTCTTTATCTGTTCCTTACGTTTGGCGATTCGCCCCTGTTCTTGCGCCTCCCCGCTGTGTTTTTATCGATTTTAATCGGTATCTCTATCTTCTTTTTACTGGCCGGGAAAGATGAAGAGAAGGCATCTCTCACGGCGATTTTATTTCTTATATCTCCGATAAGCCTCCTATTCGTTCTCGTTACAACCGATATGCCCGTGGTTTTATTTTCGTTTCTTTCAGCTTTAGCCTTAAAAAAGGGGCTGGAGAAAGAGGAATACCGTTATTATATTCTCTCCGGAGTTTTTTTCGGACTGGCGTTATTGTCTAAATATTTCGCGGCGTTGATCGGTTTGGCCTACTTTGCCTTTTTCCTCTTTTCGCCAAAGAAAAGCCGATTGGGCTTTATCTTCCTTTTTCTTTCAGCCGTTCCTTTTGTAATTGTCAATCTCTTCTGGAATTATACGCACTGCTGGACCAACATCCTCTTTAACCTCTTCAACCGGAATAGGCAGGAGAATTTCTCTTTTGTTAAGGTCCTTCTCTTCATGGTTTCCCAGGTTTATCTCATGACGCCGCCGCTGATTTACTATTTGTGGTCGCAAAGGAGCCTGGTCGTGGATGAAATTCGAAAAAGGGGGCGCGATAACCTCTTCCTCTTTTTGTTTTCCGTCCCCATCTTCATTTTTCTGATCGTTTCTCTGAAAAAGGTCGTCGGCTTGCACTGGGTGCTGGCGTTCTATCCGTTTTTTTATCTTTTGGTCTTTCAGGTTCTGGATCAGGGAGCTTTGCGGAAGAGTTTGAAATTCATGCTGATTTTCAGTCTTGCGCATCTGATCCTGATCGGGGCGATTCTGTCGACTCCTTTAAGATATTTCAAGAACAATAAAAATTATCCCATTATCGTAATGAGCCTGAGACCCGGCGACATCAAGACAGAGTTGCTTCCTTACCAGAAGGATTTTATTTTTGCTTCGCCCAGTTACGCGGAGTCTGCAGTCATGTCATACCATTACCGCCGCTACTTCAGTGTTTTTGGAAGCGGGTCGTATCACGCCAGACAGGATGATATTCTCACTGATTTCAGGGAATTTAACGGGAAAAATATTCTCGTTCTGCTGGACAGAGAGTCTCCGGCCGAGGAATATCTTCCCTATTTTAAGAAAGTAGAAATAAAGAAAATAATGATTGAAGATGCTGTTTTTTATATGATTTTAGGGTATGATTTCAAGTTTAATCAATACAGGGAACGGATTTTAAAACCGATTATGGAGAGTTATTACAGGATTCCCTCGTTCCTGCCTTGCAAGTCCTGCTTCTTTATTGACAGGTATTTCAAGGAATGAGAGATATTTAATAATACGAATCCGTTTAATTTAAACAGGAAATTCACTATTTATGAAACTAAATCTGGATTGTGTCTATTATAAGGGGGAAAAACCCTGCGCTAAGCAACGCCTTTGCGACGGATGTACGGATTACCTCCCGATGGGGAAGAGAATTCTAATCCTGAAGCATGCCGCCATGGGAGATGTTCTCAGAACGACCCCGCTCCTTCATCTTCTCAAACGGCGGTTCCCGCAATCGTTTGTTACCTGGTTAACCGATCTTCCCTCCGCGGACCTGCTCCGACATAACCAGCTGATCGACCGTCTCTATATTTACGATACGCCTGACCTTGAGAGGCTCTCCTGTGAATCTTTTGATCTTCTCCTTTCACTGGACAAGGAACCGAGAACAGCGGCACTCGCAATGAAAATTCAGGCAACCGAAAAACGGGGGATGGGGTTATCCCCGCATGGAAATGTTTACCCCCTTAACCCGGAAGCAGAACATTATTTTACGCTCGGACTGTCCAACGAGTTGAAATTCTTCAAAAACAAAAGGTCCTATCAAGACCTGGTGTGTGAAGCTGTCGGCTTCCGTTATGAAGGGGAGCCCTATATCCTGGAGGTTCCGGAAGACTCCCGGCAAAGGGCGAAGGACCACTACCAAAGGCTTGGAGTCAGGGAGGGCGAGCGGGTCATCGGTTTAAATACCGGTGCGGGCGGGGTATTCGCAAACAAAAACTGGACGCCTGATTATTATGTGGCCCTGATAAACCGTTTAACGGAAAATTATAATTTGAAAATCATTCTGTTCGGCGGAAGGCGGGAAAAGGAGCTGAACGATTATATCCTTTCCAGAAGCCGGGGGCCGGTTATTTATCCTGGGGATTTTCCTCTCCTCGATTTTTGCGGGATGCTTGAACGATGCTCCCTTGTTATCACAGGGGACACGCTCGGCATGCATATCGCGATAGCCCTGAAGGTCAAACTTCTGGTTCTTTTCGGTCCGACCTGTTCGCAGGAGATAGACCTGTATGGCCGGGGAGAGAAGATCGTCTCGACGATCGCGTGCGCTCCCTGCTATAAACAGGTCTGCCCTGAAAAAACGACCTGTATGGATCTAATTTCAGAAGAGATGGTATTCAAGAAAATGGTTTCAGTCCTTGGACCGGAATTCTTCGAGAGCCTCAAAAAATGAGCCAATCGGTGAAGATCGGCGTGATGGTAACGATTCCGACCTATAACGAATCAGCCAATATTCTGCCCCTGATCGCAAAGATCCACCAGACCGATCCCTCATTTCATATTGTCGTGATTGACGACAATTCACCCGATGGAACGTGGAAGCTGGTTGAAGAACTTTCACGGAGGGACCGCCAGGTTCACCTGATTCATCGGATCGGAAGGAGAGGGCGCGGAACTGCAGGGATTGAAGGTTTCCTCTACGCTCTGGAAAAAAAGGCCGACTATATCGTTGAAATGGATTCTGATTTCTCCCACAATCCTGTTTTTCTTCCTTCCTTCCTGGAGAAGATCGCGACATCAGATATCGTTATCGGTTCCAGAGCCGTCGCAGGAGGGGGAGAGGTGGGGAGAGGCGCCCTTCGTCGTCTGATTACCGGGTTGGCCAATGTCTATATCCGTCTGATCTTGAGAATCCCGGTCCGGGACTGCACTTCGGGTTTCAGGATGTTCCGGAGAAAGGTTTTGGAAGAGATCAATGTCGCAACGTTGACATCGCGAGGGCCATCGATTGTCCAGGAACTTCTTTATCGAGGCTGGAAAAAAGGGTTTTCCATCGTTGAAACGCCGATACTTTTCGAAGAGCGAGCCGCGGGCGCATCGACATTCAATATGAAGATTATTTTCAATTCATTATATATGATCCCCAGGTTCAGGTTTCAGTACCGGAATTATCCCGGGGTTCCGTCATTAAAATAGGCTGGAAATAGCCTCAAAGGTTTGTGTACGATGATTCAGACCAAATCATGAAAAAAGCTTTTATCCTGTTTCTCCTGATCATTTCGGGAGTCGTCATTTCAGGAATCCGATGGTCCCTTCTGCCGGTAGGAACAGCCCGGCATCATCATCAGATTCAACAGAACCGGTATTATGATTATCAGGGAATCATTCATTTTCATACCCGATTTTCAGGCGATGCAACCGGAACTTTCGAGGAGATTGCCCGGAAAGCAGCGGAACAAGAAATAGATTTTTTAATTTCTACGGATCACAATACCCTGAAACCTCTGGACGAAGGGAAAGAAGGCTGGCACGGTAAAACGCTGGTTCTTGTGGGAGAAGAGTTAACCTTGCAGGAGGGGTACCTTCTCGCTTTCGGACATAGCCGTCTCGAACGCCAGATCGGGGTGAAAACCGATGAGGTAATCGATAGCGTCAAGCGCCAGGGAGGAATGCTCTTCATTGCCCATCCGGATCATCCAAGATGGAAATGGGTAAAGGACGATCGCGGAATTTCAGGAGAAGAGATCCTCGATTTTGCGGACCAGTGGTTCGGCTCTTCCGTGTTGACGGTTATGGAGAGCCTTTTAGCCTATCCGTTTAACTGGAAAGCCTCCTTTCTGAACATGTACCAGCGGCCCGATCTGACCTTGTCCCATTGGGACGAGAAAAACCGGACGGAAAAATTAACCGGTATTTCCGCCCCGGATTTTCACCAGGCGGTCTGGATTACGCGGTCGTACAAAATTCCCTTTCCTTCCGCGGAAAAGGTACTTGCTCTGGCCCGCAACCATGTTTTGGTGGAAAATCCATTATCAGGCGATCTGTCCCATGATAAGGCGATGATCTACGATGCGCTTCGAAAGGGGCGGCTCTTTATCTCAATGGATGTTCTGGGAAACGGTGCGGGCTTTAATTTTACTGCGCTCCAGGCCGGCCAGGAAGGCTGGATGGGAGATGTTCTGTCCGGAGGCCATAAGACCGATTTTTCCGTGGCCGTTCCTCCGTTCCCGGGAGAAGGAACGCCAAGGATCATCTTGTATAGAAACGGAATTCCATTGAAATCAATGCCCGGATTTCAGATGACCTATAGCGATACCGAACCGGGGGTTTACCGGATTGAGGTAGAGGTTGATATTCCTTTATACACCGGGGGAAAACGAAAAGTGATCTGGATTTATTCCAATCCCGTTTTCCTCCGGTAGGCCAGGCAGACAATGATGAATCCGATTCCCGGCGCGGAACGCGCTCTCCAACTCGACTTTTTCAAGGATATTTCTGACAGGGTCTCTCGTCTTGAGCATTTCTTCACGTCAAAATTGAATCGGAAAACGCGCTTGACCGTAACGCGGAACAGAACCCACCTGATTACTTTCAAGAAAAGGGCCAATGGAGAAGAAATAGACCTGCGGATACAGGAGGTTTTCCTCCATGCGCCGCCGGGCGTTCTGGAGGCCATTTCAAAGTTTATCCGGAAACCTTCCCTGGAATCCCGCAAAGTCATACGGGGATTCCTTTCTGAATGGCGGCGGAACGACTCGGAGATTGATCAGGGAAAGGTTCTCAGATTGAAAACGAAAGGCAACGTTTATCAGTTGGACCGTCTTTTGGACGAGATCAACCGGGAGTTTTTTAACGGCGAGATCCGATGCCGGATTACCTGGGGCAAGGCCTTTGTAAAAAAGAGACGCCGGAGCATCATTTTCGGAAATTATGATTTTTTTACAAATCTGATCAAAATAAACCCGTCGCTCGACCAAAGCGTTGTTCCCGGCTATTTTATCCGTTATATTGTATATCATGAAATGATTCACGCTAAACTCGATTCGGCCAGGAATTCAGAATGTTCTTCCGAACGGCATCATTCCAGGGAGTTTTATCGGCTTGAGAAACAGTTTCCCGACTACGAACGGTGCCTGGTCTGGGAAAAAACAAATTTAGGCCTCTTTTTCAGGTAAAGGAACAGGTAAAACGGTTAAATGGGAAATTCTCCGGCATTTTACCTCATTGATCCTTCAGATCCGGAATCTTTCCGCGATGAAGAACGGTTTAAGCGGATGGCGGATGCCGCTCTTTCATCCGGCATCCGCGACATCACCCTTGTTTCTGCCAGGCCCTCCGGACGGGAGGTCCGTTTTCTCGAACAGATCACAGCAAAAGCGCCTGATACCCGTAAGTCCTTTTTCTTTAAGAGAGGGAGGTCCCCGCTTCTTAAGGCAAGACATTGCAGGGTCTCCGATTTCAGCTTTTCCGGTCTGATAGCGGAGTTTGGAAAGAACATCGATCAATCGGCGATCTTTGCGGTAGAAGATGCCGAAAACGAATTGGCCAATTCCGGAGAGCATTTTATCCGGAAGATGGTCGAGTGGAACAAAGAAAAAAATATATCCGCGCTTGCGCTAAAAAAGATTCCATTTTCGGACGTGGGCGGCCGCATGATGGTAAAAGGAAATTTGATCTCTCCGGGCGAGTATCGCATTACGAGTCTCTTTCAGATTGAGACGCCTCTTCAATCCGCCAGTAACCTAGCGCTTTTGAACCGTTTTCTTTTAAGTCCGCTCTTTTTTAAAATATTTTTTGAAACACTTACGGCCGGCATTGAAAATCCCTTTCTGGAATCTCTGGACCTGATGGTCAAAAGAGAGACGGTGCAGGGCTTCCTTCCATTTGCGCCCATTTTAATTCGATGAGACATTCATGACTGCGCCCTTCATCGAAATTGATGAAATCCTGAAAAAAACCGCGCGGACCTTTTACCTGAGTCTGAGGCTGTTTCCCGCCAAATCGCGGAATAAAATCTCGCTGGCGTTTCTTTTATGCAAAATCGCCGATGCGCTTGTTGACTCAGATCTTTTTTCTCGCGAGGAACGGGGAAAGGTTCTTCTTGATTTTATTTTCGTCCTTAGCGCCATCTATCCTCCGGAGCCCTTTCTTGATCGGATTTCGGCCTTAAAGGGAAACTCCAGGGAAAAGGAACTGGTTCTGACCCTGAATGCGGCGATCCAGGCCTTATCCGAAGTTTCTCCTTCCGACAAGACTCAAATCCTTGAACAGGTGCGTCTGGTTTCGGCGGGAATGCAGATGGATCTTTTTGTTTTTCACAGAAGACCGGAAAAACCTGAATCTCTCCAGTATTATCCGCTTCTGGACGATTACTGCTTTAAGGTCGCAGGTTCAGCCGGGGCCTTCCTGACGCGCGCGTTTTATGAGTCCGGGGAAGGAATTCTCGATCCAGAGAAGATGATTCCCCTGGGTGTTGATCTGGGCAAAGGACTGCAGTTGATCAATATCCTCAGGGACAGAGAAGAAGATGCAGGGAGAGGAAGATTTTACCTTGAAAGCAACGCGGCGGCTTCTGATTTAAAGCCCGTGTTCGTTCAAACGCTCTATTTTCTTGAAAGGGGTCTCCGGTATGTATCCAGTATTCCACGGCGGTCCTGGAGGGTCCGCCTGGCGTCGATCTGGCCGATTCTTTTCGGACTCAAGACGCTCAGACTCTATGTCAGACAATGGAGACCAGGACTGGACAAGAAGGTCCGGTTGTCCCGCGGAGAGATCTACCGCACGGTCTTCATCAGTCTCTTTCTGATCTTTTCAAATCGGGCTGTCTTATGGTATACGCACGGAATACGAAACAGCATCACCGCCCACCCGCTTTTTCAATAAGGCGGGATACCCGGGTTGAAGAAGGGGAGGATACCATTTGAAAATTTTAATGGTGGGGGCCGGCGCAGTGGGAGGTTATTTTGGCGCGCTTCTCCACCGGAGTGGCGCTGACCTGACTTTCCTGGTTCGAAAGAATACGGGGCAGATCCTCCGGAAAGAAGGTTTAACCGTTGAAAGTTACAAGGAGACCTTTACCGTAAAGCCTTCAGTTGTCACATCGGAGAATCTGACAGGCTTCTATGATCTGATTGTCATGGCAGTCAAATGTTATGATCTGGAAAATGCGGCGGAGGACATCAGGAAGTCGGTCGGCTCGAATACTGCGATCTTGACGCTCCAGAACGGGATCGATTCAGAGGAGCGGCTCATGAACCTCTTCGGGAAACATGCGGTCATGGGAGGAGTCGCCTTTATCACCTCAAAAATCATTTCGCCGGGACGGATCGGCCACTACAAAAGAGGGATAATGACGATCGGCGAACTCGACGGCGCCGAGACAGAACGGATAAAAAAAGTATTCGGCCTCCTGAAAAGCGCCGGTATTCCGGTCTTTCTCTCGAACGAGATCATGAAAAGAAAATGGGAAAAGCTCTGCTGGAATGCTACTTTTAACCCCCTCTCGGTATTGATGGATGGCCCGGTCTCTCTTATTCTCGACTCTCCGGAGGCTCTTGATGCGGTCCGGTTTGCTATAGAAGAAGTCAGGACGGTTGCCTTAAAAGAGGGGATTACCCTTTCTCCGAAGATCGGCGCCGAAACCATTGAAGCTTCAGCCGGGCTTAAGGAATATCATACTTCTATGTACGAGGATTGGAAGAGCGTAAAACCAACAGAAAATGATTATCTTAACGGGGCTGTCTGTCGGATGGGAAAACGCCATGGCGTTTCCACGCCCGTTAATTTTCTGCTCTATCAGGGGGTTGCGGCTTTGACAGACCGGCGGCAGGTGAAATAAATGCGCTTAATTGTTCTCATCCTTTTATGGACGGGAGCCATCGGTTGTCTTCTTCCAGCCCGCGCAGATGAAAATCGGTTATGGAGAGACCCGGCTTCGGGTGAAAGCGTAGAAGAGTGCGCCGAAGCCTGTCATAAGCGGCCGCACCCCGTCACCGGGCTTGATCTGAACCATCCTTCGGGACAATGTCTTCTCTGCCATAACCATGGAGATGTTCCTGACGAGATTGTTCGCGCAGGCATGTCGTCCCTTAAACCGAAACACGGTCTTCAGGAAACGGAAATCCGTCAAAAACAGGCGCCCTTGGTGACCATCCCCGCTGGCGAATTCGTGATGGGGGAAGATCATTTTAAAAAAGCAGTATCTCCCCGGCATCATGTTTACGTCGATTCTTATGAAATTGACCGTTACGACGTAACCAATGGGGACTATTTTGAATTTGTGTCAAAAACCGGCAGGAAGGCCCCGAAACATTGGGCGGATCCGAATGTTCTTAAGGTCAAAAGAGCTCATCCGGTCACCTGGGTCAATTGGTATGATGCCGAGGCGTATTGCGAATGGAAGGGGAAAAGGCTTCCCACCGAAATTGAATGGGAGAGAGCGGCCCGTGGAGAGGATGGGCGGGTCTTTCCCTGGGGGAATCAGTTTGTGAAAGAATATGCCAACGTCTATATCTTGGGAATCGGAGACACCAGCCCGGTAGGCGCTTTTGAAAAGGGGAAGAGCCCCTACGGCGTTTATGATATGGCGGGAAATGTATTTCAATGGGTTTATGACTGGTTCAAACCCTATCCGGGTAATTCCGCTGAAAATCCCAATTATGGGGAAACCCATAAAGTACTCCGGGGAGGGTCTTTTTATGATTGTAGTTATTACCGGTGCGGGCCCAGTTTCCAGAGCTTTAACCGGATCGCGATGGTTCCCCAGTCCACAGCGATCAGCATCGGTTTCCGCTGCGCCCTGCCTCACGCCAAAGACAAAACCTGATTTTCCCTCTCTGGACGGTGGAAAGAGGTTTATTTGGTCGTCAAACTTATGATATCATGAACGAATTATAGACATCTCATGATGAGTAATGATAAAAAGCCTCAAACCGGTTGTCATATTCAATCTTCCTTTTACAATAGAAGAAGCTGAAATAATCAGGGAGTTGCGTCTTCCCAAATATAAATCCCTGAAGGAGATGCCCGAAGAAAATATCGCAAGATACATTAAGAAGGCCATTGATATCGGCTATACGCTCATTTCAGGAAAGGCCTGTTACAGGACCGTCAAGATTAAAAAGGTTTATCCTGATCATGTCGCCGCCGATTTGAGCGACACCCTCTTTCAGGGAAGCAATATGGTCAAGCTTTTGAAAAATTGCGACTATGCGACCCTGCTTGTCTGTACGATGGGTCCCGATTTTGAGAAAAAGATCGATGAATTGAAGGAAGATGACCCGGCAGATGCCTTTTACATGGACAGGGTCGGCGCCTGGATGGCCGATTATTTTGCCGATCCTGTTGAAAAGATGATTGAGACTGAAATTAATAAAAATGGCTACCAGAAGACGTTTCGTTACGGGGTCGGATATGGAGACTGGAAACTCCCTGTTCAAAAGGAAATATTAGAAATTACCGAGGCCACTAAAATTGGCGTTTCGGTGAACGAATCGTTTATCATGGATCCGCGGTTTTCGGTATCTGCGGCCATCGGCTGGGAAAGAAGATCTTTAAAGGAAAACAAGCATCCCAATGTCTGAAATTCTTGAACGTTTAAAGAACGAGATCCTCTTTCTGGACGGTTCCATGGGAGCGCTTCTTCAGGGGAGGGGGCTTCCTAACGGCTACGCCCCCGATCTCTGGAATCTCGAAAAACCGGACGCGATCGCCGATGTCCACTACGAATATATTCAGGCCGGAAGCAATATTGTTCTGACCAACACGTTTGGAGCGAGCCGGCTGCGGCTAGCGGAATACAACGCGGAGAGCAAACTTGCCGAGATCAATCATGCCGCGGTCCGGCTGGCGCGGAAGGCGGCGGGAGGAAAAAAAGTTTATGTTGCGGGGGATGTCGGTCCCTCCGGCACTACCATCGCCCCTTTTGGCGAACTTGCCTTTGAAAAAGCGATTGAAATCTTTTATGAGCAGTGCGTTGAACTGGTCAGGGGCGGCGCCGATCTGATTGCCATTGAAACCATGTTCGATATTCAGGAGATGAAAGCGGCTGTCATAGCGGC
>DATNMI010000542.1:0-2274 GCA_035602375.1 Nitrospiria bacterium
AAAGCGCTCGACTTCTTTACGAAAGGGTACCAGCAGGATTTAAAAGAAATTCTCAACGACGCCCTCTTTGATATTGATTATGAGGAGATGCTGATCGTCCGGGATATCGATTTTTATTCCCTCTGCGAACACCATATGCTCCCCTTTTTCGGAAAATGCCATGTGGCCTATCTTCCGAAAAAGAAGATTATCGGTTTAAGCAAGCTTCCGAGGATCGTCGATGTTTTCAGCCGGAGGCTCCAGGTACAGGAGCGTCTGACAAAACAGATCGCCGAAGCGATTCAGGAAACCATCTCCCCGGTCGGAGTGGGGGTGGTCATTAAGGCACAGCATCTCTGTATGATGATGCGCGGGGTTGAAAAACAGAACAGCTATGCGGTTTCGAGCGCCATGCTGGGCGCTTTCAGGAACGACCATAAGACCCGGGAGGAGTTTCTGAACCTCATTAACCACAACCGCTGAAAAGGCAAGGTACAGGATACAGGGTATTAGGGGGTAGGGGGGGGTAGGGTATTAGGGGATAGAGAAGCAGAAGAAATCCATTAAAAACCTGTCCTCAACACACGCTTATACCCTGACACCCCTAACTCCTGTTCCCTGCACCCTGTACTCTAACCCCTTACAATCCGGAAGGAAAAAACTGAATGACAATGGATGTTTTGATGCGGTGGATTCATTTTCTCGGGGTTGTCACCTGGATAGGCGGCATGATGTTTCAGGCCCTCTCCCTTCAGCCTTTTATCAGCCGGCTGGAACTCCGAACCAGTCTTCCCTTCCTTTTTCCGGTCATTCGCCGTTTCTTGATGATGATCTGGTCTTCGATTACCCTCCTCCTCATTTCAGGGTCTGACATGATGATCCGGGTTTTCGTGGAAGAAAAGGTCCCGGTCGTTTCGCATCTTGGAAAACTTCTCATTTTCAAATTCATGCTTTTCGGCCTGATGTTTGTCTTGTTCGGGTATCTCTTTTTCGGTTATTTTTTCGACATGAGGCTCCATTATCGCGCCCTCCTGAAGAACCCTCCTCCTGATAAGGCGCAAGCCCACTACGACGCGATAGAAGACATGCTGGAACCGATGCGGAACCTGACCGTTGCAAACCTGGTGCTGGGGCTGGCAGTCCTGCTGGTAATTGAAATGGCCATTTACGGATGAATAGGCAGGGTGTAGGGGGCAGTAATATATCAGTGGTTCCTAACGCTACACCCTGTCCCCTATACCCTGCACCCTGATTTTTTAAAGAAGCTTGGGTTGCCCTTCTGGGGAAGCTGTCTTTTTGAGGCCAAACAGGGCGTAGGCATGGGCGGTGGCCACCCGGCCTCTCGGCGTCCGGTCCAGAAAACCTTTTTGAATCAGGTAGGGTTCGTAAACGTCTTCAAGGGTCTCCCGCTCTTCGCTGAGTGCCGCCGCCATCGTCTCCACCCCGACAGGCCCGCCGTTGAACTTTTCAATAATTGCCCGCAACAGTTTACGGTCCATCGCGTCGAGTCCCTGTTCGTCGATTTCCATCATCGAAAGCCCTTCTCTTGCCGCCGCGGCGTCAATGACCCCTTTTGCCCTGACCTCCGCAAAATCCCTGACCCGGCGCAACAGACGGTTAGCGATCCGGGGGGTTCCCCTCGACCGTTGGGCGATCTCCTTGAACCCTTCAGGCTCTATGGCCACGTTGAGAATCGACGCGGAGCGCTCAATAATAGCCGAAAGCTCATCCGCGGAATAGAACTCAAGCCGCTGAACCACGCCAAACCGGTCTCTTAGCGGAGAGGTAATCAGCCCCGCACGGGTGGTCGCGCCAATGAGGGTAAACTTCGGAAGATCGAGCTTGATGGTCCGGGCGGAGGGGCCTTGGCCGATGATCAGATCGAGCTGAAAATCTTCCATGGCCGGATAGAGGACCTCCTCGACTGACGGGGACATCCGGTGAATTTCATCAATAAAAAAGATGTCCCGGTCTTTCAGATTACTCAGGATGGCCGCCAGATCTCCAGGATGCTCGATGGCCGGGCCGGAGGTGGCCTTGATGCCGACCCCCATCTCTCTGGCGATAATGTGGGCCAGCGTCGTCTTTCCAAGCCCGGGAGGGCCGTAAAAAATCACATGGTCAAGAACTTCTCTCCGCTTTGTCGCCGCCTCAATGAAGATTTTGAGGTTTTCCTTGACCCGTTCCTGACCGATATATTGGGAGAGGGATCGCGGACGGAGCGTCTGCTCGATCCTGATCTCTTCGTCCTGCCTTTCCCGATGGAGAACTTTTTCTTCCATCAACCCATCAACT
>DATNMI010000543.1:0-1264 GCA_035602375.1 Nitrospiria bacterium
GATGAGCCGCCTTCTTCAGGGAGACGTCGGATCGGGGAAAACGATTTTGGCGCTCTTGGCCATGTTAATGGCCTTTGAGAACGGTTACCAGGCCTGTCTGATGGCGCCGACGGAAATATTGGCCGAACAGCACTATTTTAATATGAAAACCCTCCTTCAGCCGCTGGGCATCGAGCCGCTTCTTCTCACCAGCGGGACGGTCCGGCATGAACAGGAGGAGACCCTGCGGAAGATATCGGAGGGAAGCGCGGGCCTCATCATAGGGACACACTCCCTGGTGCAGGAGCATGTCCAGTTCGGGAACCTCGGTCTTGCCGTTGTGGATGAGCAACACCGGTTCGGGGTCAGGCAGAGAATGGAGCTTAAAAAAAAGGGGGCTTCCCCCGATATGCTGATCATGACCGCGACGCCGATTCCCCGGACCCTTGCCCTCACGCTCTATGGCGACCTCGATCTTTCCGTCCTGGATGAACTGCCACCGGGACGTCGGCCGATCGAGACCCGGATATCCTATGCCAAACAGAGGGCCGCGCTCTATTCCAGGGTGGAAGCGGAACTCCGGCAGGGGCGGCAGGCCTACGTCGTCTATCCGCTGATTGAAGAGTCTGAAAAGGTTGATCTCGCCGCGGCGGTCACCATGTTCCGGGAGCTTCAGGACAAGGTTTTTTCCGCATGGACCGTCGGCCTTCTCCATGGAAGAATGAAGCGGGAGGAGAGGGAAAATGTCATGGCCCGATTCAAAAAAGGAGAGATTCATATCCTGGTTGCGACCACCGTCATTGAAGTGGGCGTCGATGTCTCCAACGCCTCGATGATGGTCATTGAACACGCGGAACGGTTCGGCCTGGCCCAGCTCCACCAGTTGCGGGGGCGGGTGGGTCGGGGGCAGTACCAGTCGTGCTGTTTTCTGGCGGCGGAATATCCGATGTCGGAAGAAGCCAAGAGAAGGTTATCGGCCATGGTCCGGACCGGCGACGGATTCAAGCTTGCAGAAGAGGACCTGGCCATCCGGGGGCCCGGAGAATTTTTCGGAACCCGCCAGTCGGGAATTCCGGAACTTCGGGTCGCGAGTCTCTTGAAAGACGGGCCGGTCCTGGAAATCGCGCGGAGGGAAGCAATGGCGCTTTTAAAGTCCGATCCGCTGCTGTCCAGACCGGAGCACCGGATATTGAAGGAAGTCCTTGCCCGCCGGTGGCGCGACCGGCTCGACATTGTAACCACGGGATAATAAGAATAAGGGTGCAGGGGAGAGAAGGGGACAGGG
>DATNMI010000546.1:0-1833 GCA_035602375.1 Nitrospiria bacterium
TTTGGAAAATGGGCATGGACAATATTAAGAAACTCTTCCCCGGGAGCCGCCGCCCACTCCCCGTGCTCCGCGGTCGTCTCCCCGGCGGGAACACGCCAATAACCTGCAAACCCTCTAAAATGATCGAGCCGCACCAGATCAAACAGACTTAAATTGTGGGCCAGCCGCTGGATCCACCAGGTAAAGTTCGTCGCTTTAAGCGCCTCCCAGTTGTAAAGCGGGTTGCCCCAGAGCTGGCCGGTCTTGCTAAAATAGTCGGGAGGCACTCCCGAGACGACCCAGGGTCTTTTATGCTGATCCAGGTGAAACAGGCCGGGATTTGTCCAAACATCGGCGCTGTCGTACTGAACATAGATCGGAATGTCACCGATAATCCGGACATTTTTGCTATTGCAGTAATTCTTTAAAGAGATCCATTGTTTGAAAAAAACAAACTGCAGAAACTGCTCCAGCATGATCTGGTCCTTGAATCTGTTTTTGCATCGATCCAGAGCAAAATGATCCCTGTTCACAAGATCCTCTGAAAAATGGTTCCACGGAACACCATGGTAATGTTCTTTCAAGACTTTAAAAAGGGCATAATGTTCCAGCCAGGCAGAGTGATTGTCACAAAACGCGGAAAAATCACGATGATCTTTCAGAGAAGACCGGTTTTTTTCAAAAGCAAGGTGAAGAAGTTTTCTCTTTAACCGGGTCACGGTCTCATAATCGACTCTTTTCGCCGGGGATAACCTAAAAGCGGCAAGATCGGATTTGGAAAGAAGGCCGTCTTTTTCAAGTATTTCAGGGCTGATCAACAGAGGGTTTCCTGCGAAAGCGGAATCGCAATTGTAAGGAGAATTTCCGAGTGCGGTGGCCGTGGGATTGATCGGCAGCACCTGCCAGAGCGTCTGTCGGGCCTCAAATAAAAGGTCCGCAAACGCGAAAGCCGATGGCCCGAGGTCTCCAATTCCGTATTGAGAGGGGAGTGAACTCACATGAAGCATGATGCCGCTGGTTCTGGTGTTCATCAGGAAGTCCTGACCCGGAGAATACGCCCCAACTGCTGGAATGAATCCAGCCATTGTTTTGCCAGATGATCTCCTTCAGTGGAGCGCTGAACCATTTTGGAAAGAAAGCTTTTCCCAATTGAAAAAAAGAGGTTCTGAGACTTCCATAAATTGAATTCAATCTGAATTGGGGTCAAAACATTGTGCAGTTTTTTCACAAAATCAAGCACCGAGGGATCTTCCGGACCCAACAGAAATTTTTTCAATAATGTTTCAACTCTGGCTGAAACCAGGAATCCTATTTCAGCGGTATCCAGCGCCACCGGCCATCGTTTCGCTTCCGTTATGAGAGACTCAAGCCGGACGAGGTCTATCTCCTCCTGCCGAAGCGTCTCAAAAATCGCCTCGTTGATCACATATTCCGTGGCCAGAAGCAACGGTTTTGGAAGAGACATCTGAAGGGTTTTGAAGAAATTCATCAGCGTATAATGGTTTTCGCGTATCTGTCCATAGGCGGCGGAAATGCCTTCGAAAGAGAGTCTCATGATCTGGTTCAATATCTTGCGCTGTTCATCTCTAAAGAGGGAGGAGACGGAATACCTGAAGGCGCCGAAATGTTGATGGAAGAGACGCTTCACTTCCGGAACATCACCCCTGTTAAAAGCAATCTCGATCTCGCTCCGCATCGCTGAAAAACGCTCCACTCCCGGATAGGGACAGGTCCCGCCATTCAGGTTGTGGTCTCCCATATCCATCACGGCAAATCCTGCTTCCGTCTCGTCCCCCGTCACATCCGAAATGATCTGGCTGGAGCCGATCGCCAGCCTGAGCTTGCCCGAAGTCA
>DATNMI010000555.1:0-1938 GCA_035602375.1 Nitrospiria bacterium
GATCGATGCGGAGAGCGTCGAAGGCTATCTCGTCTCTCAATCCCACCAGGAACGCGGATTAAAAAACCCTTGACAGGTTAATAGGCATTAACCTAATAATGGGACATGAAATCCCAATCCCCTAAAACCAAAATTTGTTCCTCCGAAGCCCAGACGATCCGGCGCATTACATCCTGGCTTGAAGCAAAAGGAATAATCTATGTCCGGTTTCATCCAGTCCGATTTCAAAGCCCGAAAGGCAAGCTTTTCCTGGTCCCTGTCAGTCCTTCCCAGCTGGGAGCTCCGGATCTGTTCATTTTTCCGGAAGCGATTCAGGCCCTCGCCTGCGAGGTAAAGTCTTCAACCGGAAAGTTATCGCAATATCAGATCGCCTGGCGGGACCGGTGGGTCAAGACCGGCAGGCTTTATATCGTCGCCAGGTGCATCGAGGACGTCATGACAGTTTTGGGTATGACTCCGGAGCCCTCCGCAGATTGTGAGATTCAACCCGCCCGCCAGGAAGAAGAGCCTTTCGATGATACCCTTCCAGACTGGGATTTCCTCGCCTTTAAGGCCCATTTAGAACGAAAAGGGTATTCCCGACATACCGTCCGAAACTATCTGTCAGACCTGGACCAATTCTCCGGTTTTCTCAAAGCTCTTAAAATCGATTCTATGACCGCCGGAGAGGTCAGCCCCAGAACGATCAGGGATTATTTGTCACACCTCCACGACAAAAACCTTAAGAAATCGACCGTCGGGCGGAAGGTGGAATCTCTCCGGTCTTTTTACACCTTTCTGAAGAGACAAGATCTTATTGAAAGCAATCCTGCCGAGTCGATCGCGCATCCCAGACAGGAACAGTATCTTCCGAAGGTGTTATCGATTGAAGAAGCCGTTCGCCTGGTCCAGATCCCGGAAAAAAGCATGCGCTATCAATCGAGCCATGGTCCGGATAAGGACATCTCCGCCCTGAGAGATCGATCCATCCTGGAGCTGCTCTATTCGTCCGGGCTCCGGGCCGCGGAGGTAATCGGGTTGAATGTTAAAGATTTAGATACCACGGAGCGGATGATCAAGGTCCGCGGTAAAGGATTAAAGGAACGCTTCGTTCCCGTCGGAACTCCCGCTATTGAGGCAATCCAGGAATATCGGCGTAAATTGAAAAGCCATGGATCCATAAAGAACATGGACCAAGAACTCGACGAGAATGAAGCCGCTGAATTTCTCGGAGGCGTTTCAGTCAGCACGCTCCAGAAATGGCGATTCTATGGGACCGGTCCGGAGTACGTTAAACTTGGCCAAGCAGGATTGGTTAGATATCCGGTCCTGAATTTGATTAACTGGCTCGAAGATAATTCGCCTGAAACCTCCGGAGACAGCCCCCTGTTTTTAAACAAATTCGGCAAAAGGTTGACCACCCGGAGCATTGGCCGGATGGTGGCCGAATATTCTTCACAATCCGGAATGACGCCGATATCCCCACATGGTTTAAGACACAGCTTCGCGACTCATCTGCTGGACGCCGGAGTAGACCTGAGAGCCATTCAGGAGATGCTGGGTCATGCGAACCTCTCAACCACTGAGAAATATCTTTCGGTCAGCATGGAAAAGCTGGTTGACACTTACAAAGACGCGCATCCCCGAGCAAAAAATGAACTATAAAGGCCACCTGGTAAAACCTTCAAAAAATCCGGATGGGAATCCCTGCTTCCGGATCTATTCTACCCAGGCGAAAGACAAGCTCATCGGCGAAGCCCCCTCTTTAAGCCTGGCGCTGAAAGAAATAGATCGTCTGACCGAAGGCCAGTCGTTTAAACCCAATCCCTTCCGCCAGGCCCTAAATGAATCTTCTCTGAAATCGAATTTAGGGGATAAACCACAGATTGACGACGAAAAACCCAGAAAAGAATGGCTGTTGACTGTCCAACAATGCGGAGAAATATTTGGGTTGCCGGA
>DATNMI010000560.1:0-1006 GCA_035602375.1 Nitrospiria bacterium
GGGGCGTATCGGCCTTGACTATTCGAGTTTGCCCGGTCGCCGGGTTAACCACTTCCTGGTAAGGGATCCCCAAAACAAACTTCCAATGGTCCAAACTCACTTTGTCTGGAAGCAATCGACTGGGTGCAAAATTACCCTGGCGCAGGGAGGCTGAAATCACCATCACAAAAGGCACCAGGATCAAGATCAGGAAACAGATGAGAAAGCCGTGCGCCGCTGCTTTTCTGACGTACGTTTTTTGTGTGGCGGTCATCTGCCTGGTTCCTAAATTTTGACGTTTCGTCCGCTCAATTTCAGGTTTATCCAGGCCAGAAAGCCGACCATGATGAAAAGAAGGGTGGCGATCGCGCTGGCCAGACCGAAATTTGTCCCGGAATCCCGGAACGCAATGTTAAAAGTGTAGTTCACCAGTAAATCCGTTTCGCCGGCGATTCCGCCGCCGACCATTTTCGGGCCTCCGGCGGTCAGCAGATAAATCAGGTTAAAGTTATTAAAATTGAAGGCAAAACTCGAGATCAAAATCGGCATCAGCGGGGGGAGGACCAGCGGCAGGGTTAGTTTGAAAAAGTCCACCACTGCACCGCTTCCGTCAATTGCGCTTGCTTCGTAAATGCCGGAAGGGATCGACTGCAGCATTCCGGTGCAGACCAGCATCATGTAAGGATACCCGAGCCAGACGTTCACCAGGAGTATCATCACCCGGGCACCCCATGGATTGGTTTCCCACTCGGGAGCAAAGCCGAACATAGCTCGCAGGAACTCATTGACCGCACCGAATTCCTGATTGAAAAGCCCTTTGAAAATGAGGATCGAAAGCACCGCGGGAACCGCATAGGGAAGGATTAGCAGCGTGCGGTACGCTCTTCGGAACCGAAGCTCTTTCCATTCCAGGATCACTGCCAGCAGCATTCCCACTCCAAATTGGAGAACCACCGAGATAGCCGAGAAGGCAACCGTCCAGACGAAAATCTTGAAGAACGGGCCCTGGATCCGGGGATCCGTAACT
>DATNMI010000561.1:0-1621 GCA_035602375.1 Nitrospiria bacterium
TTGCCGAAATCGAGGCCGTGGTCAAACATGACGTCATTGCCTTTTTGACCGTGGTTTCCGAGAAGATCGGGCCGGCGTCCCGTTTCATTCACATGGGAATGACCTCTTCCGATATCGTCGACACCGGTGTCGCGATTCTTCTGAACCAGGCTTCCGGAATTCTCCTGGATGATCTTGAGAAGCTGATGGAGGCGGTGAAGGAAAAGGCCTTCCGGTACAAGAATACGCTGATGATCGGACGCTCTCACGGGGTGCATGGCGAACCGGTGACGTTCGGGTTCAAGATGGCCCTCTGGTATGAGGAGCTCAAACGAAACGCCGCTCGGCTGAAAGAGGCCCGGGAATCTATCCGGGCGGGGAAAATTTCCGGTTCGATGGGGACCTTTGCCCATATTGGACCGGCCGTGGAGGCCTACGTCTGCGAGAAGGCCGGATTGAATGCGGATCCAATTTCAAACCAGATCATTCAGAGGGACCGGCATGCCCATTTCATGACGACGCTGGCGGTTCTGGCCGGAAGCCTGGAGAAATTCGCGGTGGAGATCCGCCATCTTCAGAGAACGGAGGTCCGTGAGGCCGAAGAGTTTTTTTCGGAAGGGCAAAAAGGATCATCTTCCATGCCGCATAAACGGAATCCGATTGGATCTGAAAATATCACGGGGCTGGCTCGGCTGATTCGGGGGAATGCGATGGCCTCTCTCGAGAATATCGCCCTCTGGCATGAACGGGACATCAGCCACTCTTCAGTGGAGCGGGTAATTTTCCCCGATACCACCATTCTCATGGATTATCTTCTCAACCGGTTCACCCGTATTATTGAAACATTGACCGTCTTTCCGGAAAAAATGAAGGAGAATCTCGACCTGACACGGGGGACCATCTATTCCCAGAGAATTCTTCTGGAACTGGCCCGCAAAGGGGAACAGCGGAAAGAGGCCTATGAGATTGTTCAGAAGCTCGCGATGGAGTCCTGGCAGAACGGTGTCTCGTTTGAGGGCCTTCTTATAAAGGACACGGCCATTCTTGCCTATATCGGGCGGGAAGAGCTGAAGGCCTGCTTTGACCCCGCGTGGTACGTCCGGCGCATGGATGAAATATTCAGCCGGGTTTTCGGGCTCTAAAGAAACACGATCTGCTTTTATTGAATGGGACTGGAAAATGAATAAAAAAGAGATGATCTACGAAGGAAAAGCGAAAAAGCTCTATCTGACTGATGATTCCGACCTGATTATTCAATATTTCAAGGACGATGCCACGGCGTTTAACGCCCTGAAGAAAGGGACCATCGCGGATAAGGGGATCTACAACAACAAGATCAGCGAAAGGCTCTTTACCCTCCTTGAAAAAGAAGGGATTCCAAACCATTTTGTCCGGCGCTTGAATGACCGGGAGATGGTGACGCGGAAGCTTAAGATTATTCCAATTGAAGTGGTTGTTCGGAACATTGCGGCGGGAAGCCTTTCCAAAAGGCTCGGTATTGAAGAGGGGAAACGTCTTGACGCCCCTCTGGTGGAGTATTACCTGAAAAATGACGCCCTGGGGGATCCCCTGATCAATGAAGGGCATATCGCCATGCTCCGCCTGACAACGCCTGAGAATTTGAAAACCATCGAAGGCCTGG
>DATNMI010000565.1:0-2329 GCA_035602375.1 Nitrospiria bacterium
GGGACCAAATTCTGCATGAAATGCGGGGAAGCTGTGTCCGGAACCTGACACAAGCCTCGGGAACGAAACGCCCATGAATCAATCTTTCCTCGTGTCCACGGAGTGCCCCACCTGCGGGGCCCCTCTCGATTTTTCAGAAGGGGCGAACGCCGTACAATGTGCGCACTGCAAATCAAACCTCCTGATCACCGGACGAAAAACGGTTCTCCGCTATTATGTGGACCCGAATTTAAAACAGGGGGAAGTCCCGGCATCGGCACTCACCTCCGATGGGGGTGAAGAACCGCCTCTTGCCGGAAAGGCGGTCAGACAGGAACTCGTTTACCTCCCGTTTTTCAGGTTCAGGGGCCACGATTTCCATTGGCAGACCATCGTCCACCCCGGAGCGGATGAAGAAAAAAATGAGGATCCCCCCGGCCTATCTCCGTTGCTGAATTTACTTTCCACTTCTCTGGAGAATCACGGTTTTTCGGAAACAATTCAATCCATCCAGGCGCATCATGCGGAAAAAGAAGAAACCGGATTTGAAGACCGTTATATCGAGAAAAACTTTATCGCATTGAAGAGCTCTGACTTCGGCATCTACTCTCTTGGCGTTCGTCCCGGCGTTTTGAAATTGAAGTTATTCGGAGCGCAAGAGATCTCCGCCAAACAGATGATCTGTCCGGAACTGAAAGAAGAAGAGGCCGTCGAGCGGGGATTAAAACCGGCTGAGTCCCGGAAATTGATTTACCGGCAGGTTTTGGGAAGGATGCTTTCCCTGGTCTATTTCCCGTTTTTAATCGTAGAGGTGGAAACGCGGGGGAACCATACTCTTTCCATTGTGGACGCGGTATCCGGCTCGGCGGTGCGAAAAGGGGCTCCACCGGGTCTGATGGCGATTCTGGAAGAAAGGCTTGAATCCGCCGGGGAGCAGATTCATTTCAGGGCGCTGACCTGTCCCAATTGCGGATGGGATCTGCCCGTCCGTCCTGACGATATTCTATTCTTTTGCCGTTCCTGCGGAAAGGGGTGGGAAATATCGGGCGAGAGGCTGATTGAGCGGCCCTCGGAGACTGTCCGGTTTCAAGGCGTGCCTTGCGAGGGCGAGATCTGTTTTCTTCCTTTCTGGATATTTGAAAAAGGGTTCGCCGGAGAAAACCTGAAATTTCTTGTCCCGGCCTTCCGTTACCGGCGTTTGAAAACCCTGCTTGATCTGGCGACGGCGCTTGTGAGGAGAAACAGTCCATTGGAAAGTTTTAAGCCTGAACGGGGCGAGTATACAGGATGTTTTTATGATCAAGAAGATGCGTTTCGGCTCGCTGAGGCTGTAGAAGCGCGCCTGAAACTCGAGAAATACGGAAAATTGGCCCCCCTTCCGGGTGAGAAAGACGCCACTCCGGGTAATGCGACCCTTTCATGGCTTCCTTTTCTTCGGAAAGGGGTCAACTTATCCGAACCTTTAACCGGCATTACCCTGACGCAGAATCTTCTTTTTTAACAGTTATTTCGGCCCCGTATAGATCCTGCCTGAAATTTATTTCCCCGGTTTGCCAATCTCGCGCAAGTCAGCAGGCACCAGAAGAATTTCAATCCGGCGGTTTTCCGCCCTTCCCTGAGGGGTCTCGTTGCTTGCGACGGGGTGAAACGGTCCGTACCCGACCGCTGACAGCATTCCTCCCTCCACTCCGGCTTCATCTTCCAGGAAACGGAGAACGTTCGTCGCCCGTTGGGCGGAAAGCTCCCAGTTGGTCGGAAATTTCTTTTGAAGGGCCCCGCCGATCGGGATGTTATCGGTATATCCTTCAATCCGGATCTCTTTCCCTTTAATATCTTTCAATATCGTTCCGACTTTTTTTAGAATTTCTTTTCCCTTGGACTTGACTTCTGCCTGACCGGAGTCAAAGAGGACTTTTTCCACCAGGTTCACCGAAAGCCGGTTCCGGATCTGGGTGACCTTGATTTCACCTTTCTCTATCTCCCCCTGCAGGTCTTTGACCAGATTATCGTAGGTCCCTTTAAGCCGGTTAATTTCTTCATCTTTCATGGCTTTGATCTCCTCCGCCTGTTTTTCAGTCAGGTGGAGTTTTTCATCGAGTCCCGCCATGTCATGTTCAAGAGACGCCTTTTGCGCCTGAAGGGCCTTGATCTCTTCCTGAAGCTTGGTCTTTTCAGCGGACAGAGCAGCCTCTTGGGAGGCTCTCTGGGCATTGAGTTGAGCGATCTCGCCACGGAGTCCGGATACCTGGCTGTCTGTGGTCTCTTTGAGTTCATCATAGGTGGATTGCAAGACACAGCCATACCCGGACGCAAAGATGACCAGTGCCAGGAAGAATCTCGAAGAGAATTT
>DATNMI010000027.1:0-1613 GCA_035602375.1 Nitrospiria bacterium
AAATTCGGCCGGCCTCTTTTTCCCGGAGAACCGTGCGCAGTATTCCGTTCACAAAACCGGCAGAGGGAAGCCCTTCTTTTTCTTTGACCAGCTCTACGGTTTCATGAATGGCGGCAAATGGGGGAATGCGGGTGAGATAGAGAAGCTGATAGACCCCGAGCCTGAGGCCGTTCCGGACGAAAAGGCCCATCCTGTAGGTTTTCCGGTCGGCATAACGGTCGATAATCCAGTCAAGATAGCCCCGCCACTGGAGCGTTCCGTAAACCAGCTCCTTTAAAAGCGCCCTGTCCTGCGAGGTGAGTTTTTCATATTCGCGATCCATCAGCGGATCGAGAAAAATCTCCTCCTCTTCCACCTCTATCAGAATCTGGAGCGCCGACTGGCGGGGGTGGGGTATGATCATTGAAAATTGAGGGCCATTGCTTCCAGCCGGGCGATTCTCTCTTCAGTCGGAGGATGGGTTGAGAAGAGTCTGAAGAGTCCCCCTCCCGTCAGAGGATTGACGATAAACATGTGGGCGGTGGCGGGATTGGCGTCGGCCATCGGAGCGACCTGAACGCCCCGCTCCAGTTTCCGGAGTGCGCTGGCCAGGGCCAACGGATTGCCGGAAATCCTGGCGCCGCCCCGATCGGCTTCAAATTCCCTGGAGCGCGAAATCGCCATCTGGACCAGCATGGCGGCGATCGGCGCGAGAATGATCATGGCAAGCTGGGCAAACATATTGCCCCCCTCTTCCCGGTCGTCCCTGCTTCCGAAGATCATCCCCCACTGCATCATGTTCGCCAGCATGCTGATGGCGCCTGCCACCGCGGCTGCGATGGTGCTGATCAGAATGTCCCTGTGGACGACATGGGCGAGTTCGTGCCCCAGGACTCCCGAGAGCTCTTCTTTGCTCAGGATATTCATAATCCCTGAGGTAACCGCCACCGCCGCATGCTGCGGGTTTCGTCCCGTGGCAAAAGCGTTCGGGTTCGGGCTTTCAATCATATAGACCTTCGGCATCGGAAGTTCCGCCCTGGCCGCGAGACTCTGGACGGTCTGATAGAGAGAAGGGGCGTCCGCGGCGGAGACCTCTTTGGCCGCGTACATCGCGAGAACGATCTTGTCGCTGAACCAGTAGGAAAAAAGGTTTATCCCTATGGCAAAAACAAATGCCAGCATGGCGCCGCTGCGTCCCCCGAAGAGATTTCCGAGAAAAATCAGGATCAGGGTTAGGAGCACCATGAAAAAAGTTGTCTTCAGATTATTCATTGTTCTTTACCTCATTAAATGATTTTTGATTGCAGCATCATTATATCACGAACTTCTCTACGAAAACCAGAACCGAGCCTTTAAAGGCCGATTTTTCCCAGCGTCTCCCCTTTTTTCAAGGAATGTCCGGCAAGAAACTGATCTGCGGTCATCCGGTTGCCATTTTCAGGCTGAACTTCAAGGAGGTGAAGCGCCTTTGCTCCGGTCGCGACCAGGAATCTCCCTTTTTCTGCGGCGATAACCTCACCTGGCGCGCCGCCCGGGGGAACCTCCTGCACCTTCACCTTTAATACCTTCAAAAGGTGATTATTGAAATATGTAAACATCCCCGGCCATGGAGTCAAGGCCCGCCCTCTCCGTTC
>DATNMI010000029.1:0-3317 GCA_035602375.1 Nitrospiria bacterium
CCCGGATATAACCGGCCAGGCGGGTTCAAGTAAGAAAGAGAGCGGAAAGAATATGGGCGTACAGATACCTGATAAGATCGTGCGGAATTGACGATGGAAACGCTTTTTAGAGGCTCTCGTAATCGGGTTTTGTACGTTGAAGGCGGACTTCAGAACAGGCCAATTGATCGATTCTTTCAAAATTCCCGTCTGTGATGATCTCGTATTGAAGACCAATTTGATAAAGAAGGCCTTTTTCCCCTTTTTTATCGCTCTCCTTCATCCAGACGACCACCGCGGTTAATTCTATCGGCTCTGTATCGAGAAAAATCCGGATTTCGAGAACGGATCCGAGCCGCATCGGCTGATCTGAAAGGAATTTCAGTCCGCCGGACCCCAGATCTTCTGTCTGAAAGGGCTTTCGGTTATCCACCCCTCCTGGATAGATCATTTGATAATCGGCCGAAATTGTTTTAGCGATCCTTTGATGTCTTCGCTTGTCTGATTTTGTTCTCTCTTTCCCTGCCATGTTTTAATTATAGCATAAGATTTGGACACCTCCGGCGCAGGAGCCTTGTTTGACAGCATAGAGGTGAAAATATTTAAAAATCGCGTACTTATGAAAGAGAAAGGGGCGTGACAGTTTTAGAAAAAGAAGGTTTTAATGGCGGCGGACGGGATCGAACCGCCGACCCAGTGATTATGATTCACTTGCTCTACCGACTGAGCTACGCCGCCATAAACTTTTGAAAAGAATCTTATTTTCTATCATTTCCCGCGGACATTTGTCAATTGGTTAGTTCTCTGGGTGGAAGATCACACGCTTTAATGATTCCCTCTTTTAACAACAGACTTGGGAGAAAGGAGTGTTTGGCCTCTATAATTTAATTTGACAAATTGGGAAGCAGCAATGATAATTAAATCGTGATCTACCTTCCGCCCAAGAAAAATTCTGTTTTTGCCGCCTTTGTCGCTGTTTTTATCACCGTTTTCTTTTTTCAGGGTTTAGCGTTTATTTTCTCCAATGAAATAAATGGCATTCATATTGGAAAAAGACGGGCCCGCCTTTCCCCTCCTGTCAAACAGTCGGTAAGCCTGCAACTGAAATATACCTCCATGGAGGATATTTCTGTAGAAGGTCAATCCTCCGGTACGGATTATCCAAAATTGAAATTCAATGGTTTCTCCCGCCGTCCGACCATTGAAAACAATGCCGGAAACTTTTCTCTCTTAAAAGAAGAACAAAGATTCTCGTCCGCACCCCGCTTATTTACGCTTTACCGAACTCTCCGTATTTAATCCTCTTCTGCTCTGCCGCCTTTAACAGTCTGCTTTTGTGCCTGTTAAACTCTTTGGAAAGGTTTTCCGATATTGTCTGAAAACCTTTCATTGCACTTTTTTGAATTTTTATAATTTCTCAGGGCAGCTGGTTCCGGGTCATTCTTTTGGCTGCCTCGTCTGTTTTATTGAAATGATCGAGACATATTAAATGAGAGGTCCCGTTTTGAAAAAAATGATTTTATTGCTGCTGGGCATCATTGTGATGGGAGCGGCCGGGATTTACACATTGAGGCATTCATCCAGCGCTGCCAAGAATGTGCCCGTCCCCCGGTCTGTTTCAGTGGTAAAGGTAACCCGTGGTGATTTAACACAGAGTATCCACCTGACTGCCGAGTTGGTTCCTTATCAGGATATTGATGTTTACGCCAAAGTCGCCGGGTATCTGGAGTCGATTCATGTAGATATCGGGGATCGGGTTAAAGCCGGACAAGTGATCGCCACACTGGAGCTCCCCGAGCAGCGCGCCGACTACGAGAAAACAAAGGTGGACTTTGAAATCGCGAAACTTGATTACGATCGATTAGCCGCAGTTGCCAGGAAAAAACCGGGATTGGTCGCTCAGCAAGAAATTGATAATACCTATGCCGCCCTTAATGTCGCGAAAGCTAGAATGACTTATGCCCAAACAATTTTAGGTTACGGCGTCATCACAGCTCCCTTCGACGGGGTGATTACAAAGCGGTGGGCCAATACCGGCGCGTTAATTCAGACTGGAACTTCATCCAATACCGCTGTACCGCTTGTGAAGCTGGCGCAAATCACAAAACTCAGGCTCGCATTCCCGGTCCCGGAATCTGCTATCTCGCGAATTCATGTCGGCATACCGGTTAGCATAACGATTGGAGCAACCGGACAGACTCTGCAGGGCAAAATTGCCCGTTTTGCGCACAAGCTGGATGATGCGACGCGCACGATGAATGCCGAAGCGGACCTGGATAATTCGAACTTGCGGTTAACGCCCGGCATGTACGCATCCGTTGATTTAACGCTCGAGTCAAAAGAAAATGTATTGGTCGTGCCGCCGCAAGCGGTGTCCGGCGAGGAGAATCCGACCGTCCTTCTTGTAAATAGCCATCATAAAACCGAAGAACGTCCGGTTAAACTCGGCCTTCAAACGACAGATAAAGTTGAAATCCTAACGGGTCTGGCTGAAGGAGATCTTGTTGTTTTTGGAAGCAGGAGTTCCCTTGAGCCCGGAATGCCCATTAATCCTAAACCGGCAGGAGTAGACCAATGAATCCAATTCTGTTACCCGAAGATCTGACCATGTTGAGCGAGCTTGACACGCCGACAATTGCCAATGTGATTGAGACCTTTAATTTGCGTCTTCGCAATGAAGGTTATACGAACAGTTCGATTACTTGCCGCTTTCCTCATTTGAAACCGATGGTTGGCTATGCCTTGACACTCCGGATGCGAGCGCATCAGCCGCCGGTAAAAGGGCGCGTTTACGCTGACCCCAGCGATTGGTGGGAAAAACTGGAAGATTTGCCAAAGCCGCGCATCGCCGTGATTCAGGATTTAGACAACCCTTGCGGCGCGGGCGCTCTGGCTGGAACGGTGCATGGCGCAATATTCAAAATGCTCGGTTGCGTTGGGATCGCGACCAATGGCGCGGTGCGCGCCTTACCCTCTTTAGAGGCGTCCGGCCTGCAGGTCTATTCAGGCAAAGTGAGCCCAACGCATGCTTACGCACATGTGATTGATTTCGGCGAATCAGTCGAAATTGGCGGACTTGCCATTGAGGAAGGAGACCTCCTGCATGGCGACATGCATGGAATTATCAAGATTCCGCAGAGCATTGCCGGTCAGATTTCCAAGGAGGCCCTAAAGATGTTTCAACATGAAAAGGATGTCAAACAGCTCTGTTCAACAACGGGCCTCTCTCTGGATCAGCTTCGCCACGCCATTGAGAAACATTAAGGAAAATAGACATGACCGGCTTTTCGCTTAAATATCCCTATTTTATTATCGTTTGCAGTCTCCTTGCCTGCGTC
>DATNMI010000075.1:0-1156 GCA_035602375.1 Nitrospiria bacterium
GCCGGAGGATAGACCGGAGCCCGTTTGCGAATGTCAGGTCGATCTTGGGGTTCACCTGCATCTGGCCGACCCCTTTAAGCTGGTACTCAATCGGATCTTCAATCGTAATAATATTAATTCCGGGAGAATTAATCTTGTTCAGGATGCTATAGAGGGTCGTTGTTTTTCCGCTTCCGGTGGGCCCCGTGACCAGGATAATGCCGTGCGGAAGCTGAATCACCCTGGAAATCGTCTTGAGAGCCTCCTCTGAATATCCGAGCTCTTCGAGGTTTAAAAGAAGATGCTGTTTGTCCAAAAGGCGGAGAACGACCCGTTCGCCGAACGCGGTCGGAATGGTGGACACCCGGATATCGACCTCTTTCCCCGCCACTTTGATGCTGATTCTCCCGTCCTGGGGAAGCCGTTTTTCAGCGATATCGAGGCCGGCCATGATCTTGATCCTGGAGGTGACGCTCGACTGAAGCCGCCTCGGCGGGGTCAGGATATTGTAAAGAATGCCATCAATCCGGTATCGGATGGCGAAATCCCGCTCAAAGGGCTCGACATGAATATCGCTGGCCCTCTGCTTGACCGCCTGAAAAACAAGAGAGTTGACCAGGCGGATCACAGGCGCTTCATCAGAAGAATCGAGAAGATCGACCGATTCAGGAATTTCCCCCGGATCAACGACCAGAAAGTTTTCCTCCAGATGATCGATTACTTCCCCTGCCGATTCCGCGGAGCCTCCGTACATCTGGTTAATGGCGTTGAGAATCTCTTCCGGAGGAGAAACGGCCGCCTTGATTTCCCGGCCAAAAAGAAGCCTGAGATCGTCGAGGGCCTGGAGATTCTCCGGATGGGCGATGGCGACCAGGAGTTTGTCCTCTTCCAACCTTATCGGAATCAGTTCATTCTTTTTGGAAAAAGATATCGGCACCTTCGCCGCCCATTCCCTTTCCATATCCTGATGATTGAGCGCGGGGATAAAAGGAATTCCCATTTCAACGGCAGCCGCTTCCAGTGCCGCCATCCGCGAAAGATAACCGAGCCGGAAAAGCGCTTCCCCCAGTAGAAGCCTTTCCTTTTCCGAAAAGCGGCCACCTTCTTCGATCTGTTCCGCTGAAAGGCCGTTTTTCCGGAGCCAGGCCTCGATCTTTTCATCCCCTACCTGAAGGCT
>DATNMI010000129.1:0-1233 GCA_035602375.1 Nitrospiria bacterium
AGATTTCAGCCGAGACCTCGGAAAAGGAGATCATGGGGGTGCGGCACAAGGAGTTTCCGGTAGAGGGGGTCCAGTTCCACCCTGAGTCGATTCTCACAAAATGCGGGAAGAATCTTCTGGCTAATTTTCTTCTCGTGGGTTCCGGAAATGTTTAAAGAAGCGATCTCAAGACTGATTGAAAAACAGGACCTGACGGAAGACCAGGCCTACAGGACCATGAAATGGATCATGGATGGATCTGCGGCGGAGTCCCAAATCGCCGCGTACCTTACCGCCCTCCGGATGAAGGGGGAGACGGTGGCCGAGATCGCGGGGTCGGCCCTTGCCATGCGGGAAAAGGCGGTCCGAATCCATGTCCGCGACCCGAAAGCGGTCGATACCTGCGGGACCGGGGGAGACCTGAAGGGGACTTTTAATATTTCAACGGCATCGGCGTTTGTTCTGGCTGGGGCAGGTGTAACGGTGGCCAAGCATGGGAACAGGTCGGTTTCTTCGGCCTGCGGAAGCGCGGATGTTCTCAAGGCCCTGGGGGTCAATATCGATCTGCCTCCGGATAAGGTCGAAACCCTGGTCAATAAGATCGGCATTGGATTTCTCTTTGCCCCCCTTTATCATGATTCGATGCGGCATGCGCGGAAGGTCAGGCAGGAGGTCGGCATCCGGACGATTTTTAATATTCTGGGACCTCTGACCAATCCCGCGTCGGCGTCGATCCAGATCATCGGGGTCTACCATGCCGACCTGACCGGGCTCCTCGCGAAGGTCCTGATGGCGCTCGGTTCGGAACGCTGTTTCGTCGTCCATGGACTGGATGGCCTTGACGAAATCTCCCTGACCGGTCCCACCATGATTGCCGAAGGTTACCGGGGAGAGGTCAAAACCTATTCCGTCTCTCCTGAGGATTTCGGGTTGAAACCCGGCCCGATGGAGGCGCTCCTTGGGGGAGATATCGCCCTGAACGGCAGAATCCTATCAGGTGTTCTTGACGGAGAGAAGGGCCCGAGGCGCGACATTGTTCTGATGAACGCCGCCCCGGCGCTCGTCGCCGTCGGGAAGGCGGCTTCTTTCTCCGAAGGGGTGGCCCTGGCCGCAAAAGCCATCGATTCAGGCGCCGCATCGGCCAAGCTGAAACAACTTATCGAATTGTCCAACGCCTGAAGGGTGCGCCATGTTCCTGAATGAAATTGTGAAACAGAAAAAAGTAGAGGTTCGGGCAACCCGCGGATGGAATTA
>DATNMI010000134.1:0-2649 GCA_035602375.1 Nitrospiria bacterium
AAGCCAGTAATGATGGTTCCCGACTGTTTTTCCTAGTCCCATTCCCAGAATCACGGTGTAAAATTTCGTCTGCCTCAACTCTTCAGCAGCGTAAGGAAGAATATTGGCGTCTTCTGAGAGGTTAATGTAATTCTCCTGGTCCCGTACTATTTTGCCATTCCGGGTATCAACCAAAAGAAAACCGAGCCATCCGATTTCTATGTCCTGACCATTGACTAAAAGGAGATCGGCTTTATTCAAGATCGGGACAAGGGTCTTGTTCGGTTCCACAAAGTGGGCGTCTTCATCAGAACGGACGAGCCATCGCACATCAATCAGATTTCCCCCTACCTGTCTGGCCAGAAGAGCCTCATGTTCGGTTGTTCCCACCACTAGAGGCTTCGCCTCGGAAGGTGAACTGGTTAAAATAAAAACAGTCACGAACAGGGAGATCAACCCGATTTTTTTAATCCAATGATCAAAGTAAAACATGAATTTCTCCTTTTTACACAGATTTATAATTCTTCGTAAATAAGGCTTATTTCAACGGCCTTTTTGAATTTAGAATAAGGTCAAGAATTTACCCACACCCGGTGTCACCGTTCCTAGCCCCATATTCAACTGGACAATAAAAATATCGCTGTCTTGCTGTAACCCGCTGGCATTGAGATGATCGTATTCAAACGTCCACCGGGCAACCGGGCTGACGTAGTAACGGTAAGCGGCTGTATACCGGACATGAGAATCTTCCTGCTTTCCGACAACCTGAGAACTCGCCGGATCTATATAATCTTCACTTGAAGGCGCAACATAATCGAACCGGGCGGCCAACTCATGCCGGTAGGCATAACGGTAGCTGGCTTCTGTATAAAGGCCCCAGACGGTATCACTTTTCCCTGCAACAGCACCGCGACTCAGAGGTGGTTGAGTAAAATCAACAGGCATAAACATTCCATAACCGGCGGGGGTGAGATTTTTTTGATTGATAATCGGATTGTCCCGCTGGGCCATAATTCCTTCCACCGTCCACCGGACATTGGGAAAGATCGGAGAGGTCGGCGGTTTCCAGAAAAGCGTCGATTCCAGATCGATCAGCACAGTCTTATCATCCTGACTGCAGGTCGTAGCGCAACCCGCAGCTGCTATCATAGCGGTATTTTTATTATTACCGATCGCCATGGAGATTCCCGGTTCCCAGGTGGTTGCGTCATTGATTCCAAGAACGGATGAAACCTTTGGGATAATAATGAACCTGTTCGTGTCCGTTCCGGCGCTATCTCCCCCGTAATGAAGTGGATCCGCAGGCCTGACAAAGCTGGCAAAGCGGTTCGCGTTCCCAAAGTCTTGCTGAAGCTGGGCATTCTGGACATCGAGAGAAAACTCTACAAAGGTTTCGATGGGCGGCTGCCAGGTGACTTCCATCCCCAGTTTGTGGATTCCGTCTTCTCCTAACATGATATTTGTGATGATCGGGGGGGTGGCGAAATTCCATTCATGGTCATGGACCGGATTGAGCTTTCCAAAGTTAGACCGGAAGATACCCGCTTTCAAAGAGGTATTAAACGGCATTTTATGGAAATAGACAAAGGTCTCTTCAATGGATGAACCATATTCATTATTGGTAATAAAAAGCGCAAATTTTGCCGGAAACTGAAAGAGTTCCGCGGATAATGAAAGGTCCGCGCTTTTGAGCGTAAATCCCCGGGGAATGGAACTCCCGACGACATCCTGATTGTACCCTTCAGCGTAATTTGTCATATTTGCGTACATCAGATTGATATTGAGCGACATATCGATCATGCCATATTGGCTCAGGGTCACCCCTTTTACATGAGCCTCGGCCGGTCGGGTTAAAACAAGAACCGGCATTATGATAAGAACCCCTAATACTACACAGAACAGCCATTTTTTAACCTGTGACATTGATGAACTCCTTACTGGAAATCTCCGCGTTTTTCGAGAAACCGCCTTCAATTCTGCACGGCGCTCGGCGAAAACATGTTTATATAATCCATTATCCACACAGCAAAAAAAGGCCATGAAATCGGACAATGGCAACCCATTTTCGACCTTCATGGCCTTACCTGAATAACCCTGTTTTTTACAAAAAAAAACCACGAAGCAACGGATTCTTCCCAAAAAAAGAATCCTCTTAACCTTCGTGGCCTGTTCGAATATTAAAACCGGTGACGCTTAAAAACTTGTGACTTCAATCACAAAATATAGTTCCTTTTTAACAAATAAGGGGAAAAATGTCAAACGAAAAGAAGAATCAGTCGCGGACCGGTTTTTTGGGCAGATAGAATTTCTTACCCAGGAGCTTTTCCGGAAGATAGCTTTGGTCTTTCGCGAAGTCAGGTTCATCATGCGGATAACGGTACTCTTGCCCGTATCCAAGCTCCTTCATCAACTTGGTAGGAGCGTTCCGCAGGTGGAGGGGAACAGGGAGGCTCCCGGTCTCCCGGATGGCCGCAAGGGCATTTTTGTAAGCCTTGTAGGAAGCATTGCTTTTTGGCGCCGCGGCGAGATAGGTGGCGGCATGGCTGAGAGGGATCCACCCTTCGGGAAGTCCTACCGCTTCAAAAGCCTGATGGGCCGAAACCGCCAGCGGAAGCGCATGAGGATCGGCCATTCCGATATCTTCTGAAGCAAAGATCATCATTCTCCGGG
>DATNMI010000173.1:0-2343 GCA_035602375.1 Nitrospiria bacterium
GCGTTCAGGACGATTGTTTTACCCTCATTCCACGGTATCTTTTTCCTGGTTTTGCCAAATGGCGCGTACCGGTCATAATCAAGCAGGGTTTTCAGCTTCATCATTTTTTTCTTCAATCGGTAAAAACGGGAGACCAGTGAAATCCGCCGTTCTACGGCTGACATCATGGCAGAAACCGCTTTAGGGTCGATTTCGTTGGAGAGATGCCTTGAGCTCATCGGGTCGGAAAATGACCGGATCCGGTCTTCCGTTGCGTGGTCTGCGACCAGGGTGTTTAAAATAAAGGTCAGCAGATGCTGGTTTTCCTTCAAACCGGCCGTCATTCCTTCCGCCGCCGCTTTCCTTTTTGTCCGGTCCGGATCGTGCAAAAGGCTTAAGATTTCCTGTTCGGTGAGAAGTTCGGTCTTTTTCTTGTGAACCATCCTGAATTTGATCCGGGACAAGGTCTCGTCGAAGAGCCGCATAAAGGCGTTGGCCCCGGTATCATCTTTTAAATCCAGAATCTTCTCCTCTCCTTCCGGAAGACGATGAGGACGAAAGGCCCGCTCCCTCCTTAGATAATGGCGGAAGGCTTTCAGAGACGGATCGGACAGGGCTTCCTCCGCTCGGGCGTCAGGAAGCGAGACCCAGTCGAGGATAAAAAACAGAAGATGATTCCGGATTTCCGTGGAGGCTTCGTTGACCTTCTGCAGGTATTTGCCATGGGCCTGCATGTCGGAATTTCCGGCAAATACCAGATAGGCATGCGCGATAATCTTGTCCAGCCGCTCATAGAGTCCTTCAAGCGCTTTCATCCGGCCTGATAAAAAACCCGGCTCCAGTAATCGGGTTGCCAGCGTCCCGCGATAGTTTTTTTCAAAATCAAGCGCCTCTTTTAACAGATTGTCGAGGTCCTTCTCGATGGCGGGATCCTGAACACCTTGATATAAATCCGATAGACGCCACCGTGCCCCGCCTACTCCGGAATCTCCTGTATTCTTTTTCAAGTCTGATCTCCTGACCCAATATAAACGATAAACATTCCCCGGAATGCCCTCTCCCTTGATGGGAGAGGGCGGGGGAGAGGGTGAAGGAAGAACCGGAAAGTTCCCCTCCGCTTCGTCCCCTCCCACAAGGGGAGGGGTAACTGCATTTCGTAAAGGTTTATCTCTGTTTCCGGGTTCTGAAAAAATATTGTTTGATTTGGAATGCGCATTTTTGCATTAATGAAGGAGGTTTGTCAAAAATCTTGCATGGCCGATCGGGGAAACAGTTCGGGAGGAATAATGAAATCATACCGGGAAGAAATCTATTTTAACACCCGTGAGCGAATGGAGTTTATCAATATTACCCCCCAGGTCAGGGACGCGGTGAGCAGAAGCGGAATAAAAGAGGGACTCTGCCTCGTTAATCCGATGCACATTACCGCGTCGGTTTACATCAACGACGACGAGGAGGGTCTGATTGAAGATTATAAACGGGTTCTGGAGGCGCTGGCGCCCCATGCGCCCATTTCCAAATACCTTCACAACCGGACCGGAGAGGACAACGGGGACGCGCACATCAAACGGCAACTCATGGGCCGTGAAGCGGTCCTGGCCATCACGAAGGGGAGTCTTGATTTTGGGCCGTGGGAACAGATCTTTTACGCCGAGTTTGACGGCAGGAGGAAAAAAAGAGTTTTAATAAAAATTATCGGAGAATAGCGGGACGGGCTCCTGTCGCAACTTGCTGATTTTAAAATGGATGTTATAATTTTAATTGGCAGTTCACATTTCAGGAGATTCCGATGCAAAACCGAGCGTTCCACATTTTTATTCCCCGCTTGTGCCTGATTTTCCTTTTGGCTTTTTTTATTCTCAACCTGATTCCGGCTGATGCCCAGGCCCTTCCCCTCTTTGCGAAAAAATACCGTCTTCCTTGCAAAGCCTGCCACGAAGCCTTTCCAAAGCTCAACGATTTTGGAAATCTTTTCAGGATGAACGGATATCAGCTCAAAACCGGAAACGATGTAATCTCCGCGGACTCGGGTCTCTCCCTGATCGCGATGCGGACCACCGTGACCGGTTCAGTCGGTTCACAGTCAGCGGTGCCGACCGATGTCAGCAATAGCGATACGGTGACCACCGGAACCTTTTCAATGACCAGTCTCGACATGTTATCTGCCGGGGTTCTGGCAGAAGACCTTTCCTATCTGGCTGTCATCACCCCCTTTTTCGGAAACCAGGTTGACCTGGAATCGGTTTTTGTCCGTTTCTCCAACGTTTTTAATTCTCCCTGGTTTAACATCAAAGTTGGAAAGCATGAGCTGGAACTTCCGGCATCGGCGCACCGGGCCCTTGGTCTGACCTCAGGATATCTCCC
>DATNMI010000440.1:0-2141 GCA_035602375.1 Nitrospiria bacterium
CTTTTGAGCGCCCGCCTGGTGGGAGTGTTTTGGGCCTGGGTTGCTTACCTCATGATGCTCTTCGGATCTCTCATGACGGAATATACGATTCTGATCGGGCAGGCTGATGTTATGTTTACCGCCTATCCGCCGCTAAAGGCCCATCCGTTATTCTACCTGGGGCTGATTCTGTTTGCCGTTGGGGCGCTGATCGGATGTCTCCTTTTCTTCGCGACGGTCATGATGGCCAAAGCGGAGGGGAAGTTTGCCGGGACCCTTTCGCTCGTCAGCTTCGGTCTTGCCATCGCGGCGATTATTGCCGTGGTGACCATTGCCGGCGGAGCGATCATCCTGATACCGACCTTTCTCTGGTCTTTGGGGATCATCAGCCATATCGACGCGCCGACTTACCGGCTGATTTTCTGGCTCTTCGGCCACGCCTCCCAGCAAATCAACGTTTCTGCCATGGTCGCCATCTGGTATCTCCTGGCCGCCTTGACCGTCGGGGCAAAACCGGTCAGCGAAGTCTTCTCCCGCACGGCGTTTCTTTTTTATGCCTTTTTTATCAACGTCGCCTCGGCCCACCATCTGATGGTTGATCCGGCCCTGAATACCCCCTGGAAGATCTTCAACACCGGCTATGTGTTCCATCTGGCGGTGGTCGCTTCCATGATGCATGCCTTGGCCATTCCAGCCTCGATTGAAGTGGCCCAGCGCAAAAAGGGGTATGTCAACGGTCTTTTTGAATGGCTGGTAAAAGCGCCATGGAGCAATCCCGGTTTTTCGGGCATGGTATTGTCCGTCGTTGGTTTTGGTTTTCTGGGGGGGATTACGGGGGTGGTCTTTGGCACCGAGCAGATCGCCATTGTGACCCATAACACCTGGAGGATTACCGGTCATTTCCACACCACGGTTGTCCTGGGGACGACGACCGCTTTCATGGCGCTGACCTATTATGTGATTCCGCTCATTTTCAGAAGAGAGGTGATGATGCCGAAACTGGCCATGATTCAACCCTGGCTTTTTGCTATCGGGGTGGCCGTCTTTGCCATTGCCATGATGGCCGCTGGCGGTTATGGCGTTCCCCGCAGGCACTGGGACATTACCTTTGCCGGCGCGCCGTATGCCTTTGAATTCAGCCCCACCGTTTTTGCCCTGATGACCGTCATGGGTCTGGGGGCGATTATGGCGGTCCTGGGCGGCGCGATTTATGTCCTGGTTACCGTCAGTTCGGTATTTTTTGGAAAAAAGATCGCCTGAGCGGGATCGTTTCGCATTAATAAGCTTTCCAGGCGGATTGATCCCGTCAGGCAGGCCAAGAAAGGAGTGATTCATGGCAGACAAGGAAAAATATGATGAACATGCGTCGTTTCCCGCGCCGGGCACTTTTGTGATTGCCCTGATTTTCCTGGCGGTCTTTTCAATTTTTTACTTCCTCAACTGGAAATGGCTCTCCATGGTTTGGGAAGTCCATTAAGCGGATAAGATAAATCTGTCAGCAGTGAACAAATGATCGGGGAATCATCCCTGATTATAGATAAGCGTTGGAGGGGGGAGATTAACATGCACGTTAAAAAAGTTCATAACTATTTCAGAATTTTAGTGTCAACCGCGTTTTTGGCTGTTCTTTTCGCAATACCCGCGTTTGCCGAAGAGGTGATCCATGCAACTTTGACAGCGCCGCCCAATGTTCCCCCGCCGACAAACCGGACCAAGCCGGCGCATATCCAGATTGATCTGGAAACTTCCGAAGTCAAGGGAGCGATGGCGGACGGCGTTGAATATGAGTATTGGACCTTCGGCGGGACGGTTCCGGGACCAATGATCCGGGTGAGGGTTGGAGACTCCATTGATCTGACCCTCAAGAACAATCCGTCGAGCAAGTTTCCGCATTCGATTGATCTCCATGCTGTGAACGGACCGGGAGGGGGCGCGAGAGCCACCCAGACCCCGCCGGGAGGAATGACCTCTTTTCACTGGAAAGCGTTAAATCCCGGTCTTTATGTCTATCACTGCGCGACACCCCATATCCCTACCCATATTTCCAACGGGATGTATGGCTTGATCCTCGTGGAGCCGGCAAACGGAATGCCGAAGGTGGACAAGGAGTTTTACGTCGTCCAGAGCGAGTTCTATACGACTGGCGCATTTGGAGAAAAGGG
>DATNMI010000442.1:0-4211 GCA_035602375.1 Nitrospiria bacterium
GATCCTGGAATTCTGAAGCGGAACAAACTCCATCTGGTACAGGTCCGCCAGATGCCGCGCAAGCGGCTCCTGCTCTACAAGATCGGACTTCAAAAGCTCTTCGACAATGTTCACGCTGATCTCTTCTGTTCCCGCGGGGAAAATGGTCTTGAGCGCCTCGTCCGCGACCCACCCTTTTTCCCGGGCGGTCTCAAGAATGCCTTTCGTCGTTTTTGTCGCTGATTTTTTCATTTGATGGTCCCGGCCAGGTTAAAGATCGGCAGATAGATCGCAATCAGGATAACCGCTACAACCACCCCCATGACCAGAAGGAGCACCGGTTCCACCCAGGTGGTAATCCGGTTAAGTTTCTGGTCGAGGACCTCTTCATGAAATTCGGCCACCTGGTCGAGCATCTCCTCCAGAGAGCCGGTGGTTTCGCCGACTTCCACCATCTCCACGGCGATCTTCGGCATGAGCGAAACCGCCGAAAATGAGGCGGACAGCCCGATGCCCTCCCTGACCCGGTGAATCACTCCGGATATCTTTCTCTTAAACGGCTCGTTGGAAAGCGATTCTCCCACCATCTCCAGGGAATTCACCAGCGGAATTCCCCCTTTCAGGACGGTGGAAAGGGTCCGGCCTACCATGATGATCTGCTGGATGCGCAACAGCTCCCCCAGCATTGGCACCTTCAGCAAAAAAGCGTGCCATAACGGCCTCCCCTTTTTGGACTCTTTCCAGGAGAGGAAAAACCAGATGAGGCCCGCAGCCGCCAGGAGAATCCAGATGAAATTAACGCGCAGAAAATGAACCAGGGAAATCAAGGCCTGCGTAAGCCAGGGAAGCTCCTGCCGGGAGTCGGTATAGATTTCAGAAAAGGTCGGCAATACATAGGTCAAAAGAAAAATGACGACCGCGACACCGACCACCGACAGGAAAGCCGGATAGGTCAGCGCCAGCGCCACTTTTTTCCGGACCGATAATATCTTTTTGTAAAAAAGGATGTACCGATTTAATATCTCTACAAGATTTCCGCTCTTTTCTCCGGCCCGGACCGAAGAGATGTAAATCTCCGGAAAAAAGGCTTTTTGCCTACCCAAGGCGTCTGAAATGGATGATCCTCCAGCGATATCTTTCCGGACTTCCGCCAGCGCCTCCCTGAAACCGGGATGGACCATTCTCCCTTCCAGCAACTCGAACGTTTTCAATATAGGGAGGCCGGCCTTGATCAGCGCGATCAGCTCCGAATTAAAGATCAAAAATTCCACCGGAGGGAGCCTTTTTCCCTTTTTAAGGGAAAACTTTAAAAAGTCGAAAAGATTGAGCGACCGCCGGACAGAGAAGACAAGGTACCCTTTTTTCTCCAGTGATTCCCGGAGGTTGACCTCGCTCGTCCCTTCGATTGTCTCTTCTTTAATGGTCCCGTCTGCCGTAGCGATACGGCAGGAAAAGGTAGGCATAGGGAAGCTGTCTTTCAATAAAAGGTTCAACTTCGAAGTATAAGAGACATTCCCAAAAATTGCAAGAAATGCCCTGTTAAAACAGGCTGTTCAATGAATCGATCGGTTCTCTCTGCCGGTTGTCGTTATTGATTTTTGGCACGGGTCCAGAGGGCATCCATTTCAGCCGGAGAGAGCGCGTCGAGCGCCCTCCCCTCCTTGCGGAGTTCATTCTCCATCGCCTGGAACCTTAGAATAAACTTTTCCGTCGCGTTTCTTAGGGCCTGCTCGGAATCGGCTTTCACAAACCGGGCCAGGTTGACGAGGGTAAAGAAAAGGTCTCCCAGTTCTTCTTCCACCGCTTCGGGGGCATTATTGTTTAACGCCTCCTCAAACTCTTTCCATTCCTCTTCAAATTTCAGGATCACCCCTTCCCGGCTTTCCCAGTCGAAACCGGCGCGCGAGGCTTTTTTCTGAATCTTCTGGGCCCGCATCAGGGACGGAAGCGAGGGAGGGACCCCTTCAAGATAAGAAAGCCTCTTTCCCTTTTTTTCTTTGAGTTTGTTTTTCTCCCAGTTCTTCAACACCTCTTCGGCCGATTCGGCTTTTTCCCCTCCAAAGACATGGGGATGTCTCTGTGTCAATTTGTCCGCCAACCCTTTTAAGACATCTTCGATTGAAAAGTCCCCCTTTTCTTTCGCGATCTGGGCATGGAACAGGACCTGAAGGAAAAGGTCCCCCAACTCTTCCGATAAATGAGCCGGGTCTTTTTTGTCAATGGCCTCCAGAACTTCGTGGCTCTCTTCAATGAGGTAGGGTTTCAGGGTTTCATGGGTCTGCTTTCTGTCCCAGGGGCACCCGGCCTCGCCGCGGAGTTTTGCCATGATTTCAACCAGTTCGTCAAAGGACTTGCTCATTTTGCAGAGACTACCTGAAATGGTCTTAAAGTGCAATCGTCCCTTGACTTTCAAAAAATCGGTTACATTTAGTAAGAAGATACGTTGATGGGTTGAAAAGTTGAAGAGTTGATGCGTTAAAACAAAGGAAATACCTCATGATAAGACCAGAAAAGCTCACCGTAAAAACGCAAGAAGCCATTCAATCCGGGCAGAGAGAAGCAGAAATCCGGAACCACTCCCAGGTGGAACCGGAACACCTTTTTCTAGCGGCGCTCGATCAGGAGGGGGGGATCACCCTGCCGATCCTGAAAAAACTGGGGATCAATACCGGCGCACTCCGCCAGGGACTGATAAACGCCCTTGAAAAAATGCCAAAGGTGACCGGCCCCGGATCAGCGGGGGGGCAGGTGTATATTTCCCAACGATTGTCCCAGCTTCTCGATAAAAGCGAGAAGGAGGCCGACTTTCTCAAAGACGAATATGTCAGCACGGAACATCTCCTCCTGGCGCTAAGCGAAGATCCTGGCGCCGCGGGAAAACTCATGAAGACCGAAGGGGCCGACCGGGAAAAGATTTTAAAGGCCCTGGTGGAAATCAGGGGAACCCAGCGGGTCACCGACCCGCAGGCCGAAGATAAATACCAGGCGCTCGCTAAATATAGCCGCGATTTAACCGATCTTGCCAGAAAAGGAAAGCTTGATCCCGTCATCGGACGCGACGACGAGATCCGGCGGGTGATCCAGGTCCTTTCAAGGCGGACCAAGAACAACCCAGTCCTTATCGGAGAACCGGGGGTCGGAAAGACCGCCATTGTCGAAGGCCTCGCCCAAAGAATTTCAAAAGGCGATGTCCCCGAAAGCCTGAAAAACAAGAGGGTCGTGGCGCTCGATATGGGGGCGCTGATCGCGGGCGCCAAATTCCGGGGAGAATTCGAAGAGCGGCTCAAGGCGGTGATCAAAGAAGTAGTCGACGCCCAGGGAGAGGTGATTCTTTTTATCGACGAACTTCATACCCTGGTCGGCGCGGGGGCCGCCGAAGGAGCGATGGACGCGTCCAATATGTTGAAGCCCCCTCTTGCCCGGGGAGAGCTCCGTTGCGTCGGTGCCACAACCCTGAACGAATACCGGAAATATATTGAAAAGGATTCCGCCCTGGAGCGGCGGTTCCAACCGGTTCTGGCCGGGGAACCGTCGGTTGAAGAGACCGTTTCAATTCTCCGGGGCCTGAAAGAGCGGTATGAGGTTCATCATGGGGTCCGGATCAAGGATACCGCCCTGGTCAGCGCCGCGCTCCTCTCGTCGCGGTATATTTCCGACCGTTTTCTCCCTGACAAAGCGATTGATCTGATCGATGAAGCGGCTTCCCGTCTCCGGATGGAAATTGACAGCATGCCGGTGGAACTCGATGAAATCGAACGGAAAGCCCTTCAGCTTGAGATTGAACGGGAGGCCGTTAAAAAGGAGAAGGACAAGGAGTCGCTTGAGCGGCTGGGGAAGATCAATCGCGAAATCGGAGCCCTGAAAGAGCAGGGCGGCGCCTTGAAACTCCAGTGGAAGGCTGAAAAGGAGATCATCCAGGAAATCCGGGCCAAAAAAGAGGAGATCGAAAAGACCAGGCTGGAGGCCGAAAAATCGGAACGGGAGGGAAACCTCGGACGGGCAGCGGAACTCCGTTATGGCAAGCTGATCGAACTTTCGAAAGGGCTGGAGGCGGCGAATGCGAAATTAGGCGCAATTTCACGCCGGATGCTCAAAGAAGAGGTGGATGAAGAAGATATTGCCGAGATTGTATCAAAATGGACCGGCATTCCGGTTTCAAAGATGCTGGAAGGGGAAATGGACAAGCTTGTTCATATGGAAGAGCGGTTAAAGGAGCGGGTCGTCGGCCAGCA
>DATNMI010000232.1:0-4593 GCA_035602375.1 Nitrospiria bacterium
TCAGCAGGCAAAAAATGAGATAAACACCTTTTTTGACCGGGCTGAATATATGCTCTCGATTGCCAAGCAGACCCTCTCTCCCGATATTCTTCCGGAAAAAGAAGGGTTTCTCCGGAGAATTGAACATGTGCCGCTTGGAGTTGTTTTAAATATTGTCGCCTGGAATTATCCTCTCCTGATCCCCGTTAATGTGGTTGTGCCGGCACTCCTGTCCGGAAATTCAGTGCTCCTGAAACATAGTGCCAAGACACCATTATGCGGGGTTCATTTCGAAAATGCTTTTGGCCATCTTGATGTGCCCGGCCTAGTAAAGAATCTGATTATCAGCCATCAAGAGACGGCAAATCTGATTGCCGACGAGAGAATCGCCTATGTCGCCTTTACGGGGTCTGTCCCCGGAGGGCAGAAGGTCTATCAACAGGTTTCCAAACGGTTTATCAACGCAGGCCTCGAGCTTGGAGGGAAAGATCCGGCCTATCTTGCCGAAGACGCCGATATCGAATTTTCGGTCGAAAATATCGTCGACGGCGCCTGCTACAATGCCGGACAATCGTGTTGCGCCGTGGAACGGGTCTATGTGCATGAGAAACACTATGACCAGTTTTTATCCAAGGCCAAAAAACTTCTTGAAGCCTACCGGCAGGGAGATCCTCTTGACGACGCCACAGCCATGGGACCGCTGGTCAGCCCGGGTGCGATCAAGGTCCTGGAGCGACAGGTGAAGGATGGAATCAAGAAGGGCGGGCGACTTCTTCTGGGAGGAAAAAAGATGGCCGGATCAAAAGGGAACTTCTTTCTCCCGACCCTGATTGCCGACCTGCCCAATCATGCGGAGATCATGCAGGAGGAAAGCTTCGGCCCCGTGGTTCCGGTGATGCGGGTCAAGGACGACGACGAAGCGCTGGCCTGCATGAATGATACCCGTTTTGGTTTGACCGCCTCGATCTGGACCAAAAGCCAGGAGCGGGCCGAGAGGTTTGCGCGTGCTCTTGAAGCGGGAACGATCTACCAGAACCGGTGCGATTATCTCGATCCCGCGCTCCCCTGGACCGGTATGCGGGAGAGTGGGTTCGGCTCGACTCTGTCCCGATACGGTTTTTACCACCTGACCAAGCGGAAAAGTATCCATTTCAGAAAACGATAGCATGCGTGGGCTTTAGTGGCGGAGTGCCCTTACCGGCCCCTCTGTCTCTCACTTGATCAAACCTTTAGATCGATATGGGGGCGTGAGATTTTAACCCCGCCGCTCTTCTAATGAGTGACCCCTTTATTTATGTGTAGAAATCTCCGGCGCTATCGCTTAGAAGCGATGATCAATTTCCTGTTTTTTCCAACAAGGGGTGGCGGACGTAGTATCCGATTCGAATGAATAACCGAATCAAAAATTTCACCGCAAATCAAACATCTCCATCCGGTAAAATTCGGATTGCCAGTGGCTTTCAAATCTTGAAAGTTTTCAACAAACATTTCACTTGTACATCTATGACATTGCATATTCTTACCCTCCAAACCTAAATCCGGAGGAATTTTCCTGTATTAGGGGCTGTGACTCATATCTAAATGAAGACAGCCGTGTATGCCGGCTGTCTTCAAATATCAGATCTAACATTTCTGTTAGGCCGCCATCTTAAATTCGTCTTTTTTATATTCTGCTTTTTGTTTTGCAGGTTTTTTGAAAGTATTGGGAAATTTCCGAGAAATATTGTCCAGATAAACGACCTGAGTAAACATCAGCGTCATCCATCCCACAAATCCCATTCCAACAATTACTTTTAATAAAAGCAATTCATTGGGAAGCATTACTGCGCCTAATGTAGTTTCCATTAACATGATATTCTCCTTTTTTAATACCCTGAATATTTGGGTTTATCCCTATATCCGACCATTATAATCGGCGACTATTTTGGTCGTATAAACAGGATATCATAGTCCCTCATCTATTGTAAAGTTTATTAACAGGTCCAAACCTAACGAAGTTGTCTCAGGGCCAGGCTTTTCCTTTTTTATATTTCTAAATTCTCTCTTCACGGGGCCGACGACCTCAATTGAACAGTCAACCCTCCCTTCTTTAAAAAGCACGATACCCGCCTCTAATAAAATTCTGTTTTTTTTGGAATCAATTGATTATAATTACGCCATCCCAAACGCGCCTGTAGCTCAGCTGGATAGAGCGTCGGACTTCGAATCCGCAGGTCGGGGGTTCAACTCCCTCCAGGCGCACCTTTCTTTTCAATGACTTATAGCGTTTTGTATTTTCCTCTTATTTGTTAGTGGCGGTTTAGGTGGCTGTTGGAACTGGAATTTCCGGGTTTTCCACAGTTTGAACACTAGGCTTTTTAACCAAAGTTTGAACCGCCTCGTTTAAATGTCCCTTGGATAAATGAGAATACTTCAAGGTCATTTCAATTGATTTATGCCCCATGAGAGTTTGGACGGTGTGAATATCAACCCCGGCCATAACTAACCGGCTTGCAAACGTATGGCGGAGAGTGTGCCAAACGACTCCCTCAATTTTAGTCTCTTTCTTTGCCTCGTCCCCGGCTAGAGCCGGCATGAAAACCCGATGATAAAAATTCTGTCCATCGAGTGGGCTTGAGGGTTTACTTGAAGGGAAAACCCAGGGCGAAGTCATCCAGCTATTTAACCCTTTTAGAATTTCAATTGCTGTCGCGTTTAAGTGAACGTGACGGGTTTCACCGCTCTTTGACCTTGGGATGGTTAGAACCTGATTTCCAATGTCTATATTTGTCCATTTCAATTTGAACTGCTCGGATTGTCGCAGTCCTGTATTGATCGCAAAAGAGACAAGTTTATAATCCTCAGGGGTCATCCGGCCTTTTAAAGTGACTTCTTCTTCATTGGAGAGAAACCGCAATCTACCTCCACTTTCCTTATAAAAACAAATTTCCTTTACCGGATTTTTAGAGGCCCGGCCCTCCTTGACCGCAATACTATAAACTCTTCGAATGAAACTGAAAAATCGATTCACCGTTCCATCGGCTTTCTTTTTTTGTCCATTCTCACCATTTTTTAACCCAATTTGAATCTTCTTCAAATCAGTAGGGGTTATTTTATCAAGCTGTTCATTTCCTAATTTTTCAGACCAGAAATCTCCATATCGTTTTTGATTGCGGCGGTCGAGGCCTTGGTAAAGAGACATATAGTTTTTTATTTCATCCTTCAAAGGAACCTTTTTCTTATTATTGTTCCAAAGTTCGGGAAAAAATTCTTCTTTATTTTGCTCGGCCTGCCTATTTTGTAGAAATTTCCTAGCATCGGTCTTTCTCCCAATTTTCTTCCGAAATCTTTTCCCCTCATTATAAAGCTCAATCCACCAAACTCCTGATCCTTTAGGATATTCATATAAACCCCTGTCTTTACCGTTTGCTCTGGCCATGTTTTATCCTTTCTTTAAGTCTTAAACCCCATTTAGTGATGTCTATTTCGAATTCGTTAAGCTCTTTCTCATACCTTTTTTTTATGTTCGATTTTGCTTTGTTTATTACCATATCAACCATTTGGTCATTTATATCTGATTCGTCAGGATACTTTTTATAAAGCTGTTCTGAAAGGCGATTCACTTCGCGGTCAAATGAATCATTGATGGTATCCGCTACCCGCCGGCGTTCAGAGTTTTTTGGTTTTTGTAAGTTGTTAAAAGCTTTCTGGCACTTTATCGAACAAAACTTTCGAGTAGGGCGTTTTCCCTTTTCCCATAAATAAAAGAACTTGGAGCACTTCTCCCAACCACAGACTCTTACGTCTGTCCAATAAATTGTTCCATTCATTAACTGCCTATAGTCACGAATCAATCTTTGCACATGAAAAAAATATTTTGCGGCTCCTGGTGGCTCTGAACTATATTGTCGATCAGGTGGCCATAACGCCTCTTCCAAAATCTTGTTAATTTCGTTGTCATTCCCATATTTACATGCCCGTATAATTGCTTTGCGATAACGATTCCGCATTTGCTTAAACAGATCTTGCTCCCCCTCTGGAGAATCGTTGGGGTCAAATGATATATCCAGAGATCGGTTTAAAAAATCCACTAGGGCCGTCATTTCCGCTTTTAGCTGTTCGACATGCCAACTCATCCGCTTAGATTCAATCTGGAGTTGTAGGGCTTTTTGTAATGCACCTTTTTCTAAAGTTCCAAAGCCTTCCATTCTTTTCCTTATCACACTATAACCTCCACAGTTACAAATAACAAAGCCATGTGGAATGACAGTTAATTTCCTGTATGTTCTAATCATAATAAATATATGGGCGTACTGTCAATTACATAAACAGATAAGGAGGAACACATATGGACTCCACAGTTAGAACACTAATCGACAAACTGTCAGAGGAGCTAACCACTGATAACTTTATTTCAATCCCGAAGCTTTGCGCCATCCTAGACGTGAAAGAGGGAAGTGTCAGGAAATGGATTTTTGAAAAACGCATACATGTAAAAAAGTTTGGAAGGCTGGTTCGGATAGAAATGTCTGAGGTCGAACGTATCAAAAAAGAAGGGATTTAAGAATATGGCGAAGAGATTTCAAGGTCAATTGAAAGGTCTAATTGTTTGGCTAGCGATTCATGGCCTAATTT
>DATNMI010000443.1:0-2066 GCA_035602375.1 Nitrospiria bacterium
AAGGAAGCATATGAATATTACCTGGATATGAAGAAAAAGTGATTTCCGTTCACCTCTTTGACAAAACAGAAAAGATGTCATAAACGAAAACCATACTGTTTACGTTGAGGTCTAGCGGGATGCATCGTCAATAAGACGGTTCACGATGGAGGGTGATTAGCAGCGCTTTCGGCGGCCCGATCATCACCCTCCCCTACCCCTCCCATCAAGGGAGGGGTATTAATTTTTAATACCCCCATTGACTCAAGAAACTCTGTTCTACTCATTTCTCACCACGAGCATGCGCCGTGTATCATACGGCGCCACGCCGAGATAACCGAGCGTCTGCCGGGCGATATTTCTGAAGACCGGCGCGGCGACGCTTCCGCCCCAGCTGACCCCTTTGGGCTGGTTGATGACGACCAGGATCACGAGCTGGGGATCGTTGGCCGGAATAAAGCCCCCGAACGATCCGATAAACCGGTCAGGAGAATAGGTTTTGGTTTCAGGATCGACGAGCTGGGCCGTTCCGGTCTTGCCGGCAACCAGATATCCTTCGACCGCGGCCCTCTCGCCGGTTCCGCCTGTCTGAACCACCTCACCGAGTATCCGGGTCAATTCCCGCGCGGTCTTTTCAGAAATGACGCGGCGGACAGACTCTCCCCGGTTTTCTCCATCTTTCGGGCCGCTCTCCGCCGGGGTTTTCACCAGTATCGGCTTGACGTAGAGGCCCCCGTTTGCCACCGTGGCAAACGCCGAGGCCATCTGGAGCGGGGTGACTGAAATTCCCTGGCCTATCGCTACCGTGGCCAGGGTCCTGTGAGCCCATGGGCCGGAAGCGCGGATGACGCCGGATGCTTCTCCTCCCAGGTCAATTCCGGTCTTCGCCCCAAATCCGAATGCCTGTATATATTTTCTTAATTTTTCGTCTCCCAGCCGAAGGGCGACCTTCGCGGTTCCGATATTGCTGGATTTCGCGATCACCTGGGAAAAGGTCAGGGTCCCTTCCTTCGTATGATCGTGGATCGCTTTACCGTCTATCTGATAAGATCCGTTCTCGCAGTAGATCTGTTCATTCGGCGAAACCACATGTTCTTCCAGCGCGGCGGAGGCCGTTATAATTTTGAACGTGGAACCCGGCTCATAGGAATCGGTAATCGCCCGGTTTCTCCAGTCCGACGGCGAATAAGAATTCACTGAATTGGGATTAAAATCGGGCCGGACCACCCAGGCCAGAACTTCACCGGTCCGGGGCCGCATGACGATCACGGTTCCGCTCTCCGCTTTTGTTTCGGCCATCATGGCATCGAGCTCTTTTTCGCTGATGTACTGGATCGTCTCATCAATGGTCAGCGCAATATCCTGCCCCCGCCGGGGAAGCCGGTAATTCAGAGACTTCGTAAAAACCACCACCCCCCTTGCGTCCTGCTCAAGAACGACCCGCATTTTTTTCCCCTGAAGACTCTCTTCGTACCGCCGCTCGACCCCTTCCAACCCCTGATTTTCCGCTCCGGTAAAACCGAGGATATGCCCCATCAGGTGTTTTTTCGGATAAAACCTGTCGGGCTCGGTCTGGGTTCCGACCCCTTCAAAACCGAGGTTATCAACGGCGGCGGCCGTCGACGGAAGGACTTTCCTTTTGAGCCAGACAAAAGGCCGCTCCTCTGTTAATTTCTCTTCGATGATCGATTTGGGCATGCCCAGAATCAGGGAAAGCTCTCCGGCGACCGCTGAGGGATTTTCAATCCGGGATGGAATGGCGTACACGGAGGGCACTTCGAGATTGGCGGCAAGTATTTTTCCGTTGCGGTCGAGAATCCGGCCCCGCTCCCCTTCCAGCAGGATCGATTTCTGCCGCTGGCGCTCAACCTTGCGGGTCAGGCTTTCTTTCACCCAGCTCTGCAGATAAAAAAGGCGGGCGGGCAGGATCACAAGCCCGACAAAGAAAAAAATCAGGATCAGGCGGGTACGATACCGGTCCCCGGCTGAACGCCTTCCAGCTTCCCTCTCCGTTTCTCCCTCTTTTTTCAACGCCAAAACCGCCTCCGTTATTTAAACAGGGGACGCGTTGTTTCCCGTTCCGCCAG
>DATNMI010000239.1:0-2302 GCA_035602375.1 Nitrospiria bacterium
TTGCCGCTGAAGGTTTTTTTGTCATGGCGGTCGACCTCTACAAAGGAAAGGTCGCGACAGACCGGGACCAAGCCGGGAAAATGATGGCCGAAGTCAAATCCTCAGAGGCGATGGAGACGCTGAAGGCCTCTTATGCCTGGATTAAGAAAAATCCAGCGACCAGCGGCACAAAGTTAGGAACGGTCGGCTGGTGTTTTGGGGGGGGCTACTCCCTTCAGGCCGGGCTCAACCTGCCGCAGGTCGACGCAGTGGCCATCTATTACGGGGCTCTTGAAAAAGACCCGAAAGTCCTCTCCCGGTTAAAAGGGCCTGTGCTGGGGATTTTCGCGAATAAAGACGGCTGGATTAACCCGCAGATGGTCAACGATTTTGAAAAGGGGCTTCAGGAGGCGAAGATCGTCAATAATATCAACCGTTATAATGCCGATCATGCGTTTGCAAATCCGAGCAACCCCAGTTACGACGCTGAAGCCGCTTCCGATGCATGGGCCAAGACGGTCGCGTTTTTTAATAAAAACCTGAAAGGCCGGTCGTGATTTTTCTGTTAAACCCTTCACCCCTTCACCCCTTCAACTGTTTCTATTCATGAATATTCTTGTCACCGGAGGCGCCGGTTTTATCGGAAGCAATTTTGTTCTGGGCTGGATTCAGAGAAAATCAGGCAAGGTGCTCAATCTGGACAAACTGACCTATGCCGGGAATTTGAATAACCTCTCCACCATTCAAGAGAATCCCGATTACTCCTTTGCCCGGGGCGACATTGGCGACAGAGCCCTGGTGGAAAAATGGCTTCGGGAATTCAAGCCCGATGCCATTGTTAATTTCGCGGCGGAATCCCATGTGGACCGTTCCATTCATGCCCCTTCCGATTTTATTCACACCAATATTCTGGGCGTTTTCAATCTTCTGGAAGAGACCCACTCTTACTGGAAGGATCTGGGGACGGATGCCCGAAAACAGTTTCGATTTCTCCATATTTCCACCGACGAGGTTTATGGCTCTCTCAATGCGGGGGATCCCGCCTTTACCGAAATCTCCCCCTATCAACCGAACAGCCCTTACGCGGCCTCCAAGGCATCTTCAGATCATCTGGTGCGGGCTTACCATCATACTTACGGTCTTCCTGTGCTAACCACCAACTGCTCGAATAATTACGGCCCTTATCAGTATCCTGAAAAGCTGATCCCGCTGGTGATCCTCAACGCGTTGCAGGAAAAACCGCTCCCGGTCTATGGAGACGGGAAGAATGTCCGTGACTGGCTTTATGTGGAAGATCATTGCCAAGCGATCCGCGCTGTGCTGGAGACGGGGAAGCCTGGAGAGACCTATAATATAGGCGGATCGTGTGAAATGACCAATATCGAGGTGGTCAGAACAATCTGCGGGATTTTGGACCGCATAAAGCCCAGAAAAACGGGAAAATATGAAGATCTGATCCGGTTTGTCACCGACCGTCCCGGCCATGACCGGCACTATGCGATCGACGCGGGAAAGATGGAAAAAGAGTTCGGTTGGAAGCCTAAAGAGAATTTTAAATCAGGCATGGAGAAGACTGTCCGGTGGGTACTCGACCATCCGGTCTGGCATGAAGAAATCCTGTCGGGCAGCTATCAGAAATGGATGGATACGAATTACGGTCAGCGAAAGAAAAGTGAGGCGTGAGGAGCAAGGTGAAATCACATATTTCAAAGGGTATTGTATTAGCGGGGGGACATGGAACCCGCCTCTACCCCATCACTCAAGGCATCAGCAAACAGCTTCTCCCTGTTTACGACAAGCCGATGATCTATTACCCCATTTCCACGCTGATGCTCGCGGGAATCAGGGAGATTTTGATTATTTCAACCCCTGTTGATCTTCCGCAGTACCGACGCTTGCTCGGCGACGGCCGACAGTATGGCGTCTCCTTTGAATATGCCGAACAGGCGAAACCGGAAGGGTTGGCCCAGGCCTTTATTATCGGCAAGAAGTTTTTGAACGGCGAAGGGGCCTGTCTGATCCTTGGGGACAATATCTTCTATGGGCATGGTTTAAGCGAAACATTAAAAAAGGCGGCTTCAAACAGGCATGGCGCGACGGTCTTCGGCTATTGGGTCAGAGACCCCGATCGCTATGGGGTCGTTGAGTTTGATAAATCGGGCAAAGTAATATCGCTGGAAGAAAAACCGAAGACGCCGAAATCAAACTATGCGATTGTCGGAATCTATTTTTATGACCGCCAGGTTACGGATATCGCGGCGCAGATCAAGCCTTCCGCCAGAGGAGAGCTGGAGATCACCGACATCAACAAAATTTATCTTCA
>DATNMI010000257.1:0-1777 GCA_035602375.1 Nitrospiria bacterium
TTCAAGCCGTTCTCCGGGAATGATCCCGTTGGGCCTCTCAAAAACACTCGGGGCTGAAGCGGGCCTTTCATCCTGGGAAAATGACTGCGGACAAAAGGCGCTCAAGAGAAGGAACAGTAATCCAACGTACCGAAAACAGGGGACATTCAATATAAACTCCTCATTTGGATCATAGTCAGCAATTCCCGAATTGTCAAGAAAGGCGGGGTTTGTAAAATGCGCTCATTTCACCGCTCGGCAGCGCCGTAAAACCCAAGGCGGAAACAGGATTGACTCCTGATTTCGGTTGGAATAGAATTCAGATTAATTTTATTATGAGGTATTAAAATGCTCCCCCTAACCATTCTGATGACCAAGGATATAAAGAAGATTAGCTCAAAATCGACCCTCTTTGAGTCGGCCCAGTATATGAAAAGATGCAAAGTCGGCTCTCTCTTGGTAGAAGATGGAAGCGAATGTATCGGAATCCTGAGCGAAACTGACCTGGTCCGGAAATGTCTCGCGGAGTCGGTAGACCCCCATAAGCTCACCGTTGACGCGGTCATGAGCGCCCCGCTGATTTCTATTGATCTTAAAAAATCCCCAAAGGAAGCCAGCGATATCATGAGCGAAAAAGGAATCCGGCATTTGGCGGTCACAGAACATGGCCGGATCGTGGGAATGTTATCGGTCAGGGATCTGCTGATCTACTACAAAAACGCTTTCTAATAATATCGGGGGGCCTTCGCAAAAACCACTCATTGCCCCCCGCGCCCCCGCGCTCGTACAAGCAAAGCCTGATCCTCGCTTTAGTCCGATTTGAGTTTTTGTTTGAATTCCTCAAGCGCCTTTCCTGTAAGGGGATTCTCCTTTCCCGCAAAGACTTCTCGAAGCGCAATCATTTCACTCTTTGAAAAACGGATGCCATGGAGAATATGCTCCTCAAAAGCCTCATAGGCCAGGGGCGCGACCGCTTTGGCCATAATCGCCATCACTTCCCCGTAGACCCGGATCTCTTTCTGCGCATGATCGTCCATACGAAGCCTCAGGAAATGAAAAAGATTATGAAGATCAATCTGCCAATACCACTGGGTATACAGGCTTAACGGAAGATTGATCCTGGCCAGCTCGCGGGCGACATCTTCTCCTATCATCTCCTCATAATCGGAATAGACAATCTCCTGCTCCCTCTTGAGAATATCGAGAACTCTGGTTTGAAGGCCGGCTGGCACTTCGTCACCCCTCCCCTGTTTATTGTTTTTGCTCTGGTACCGGATATCGTCCGGCGCCGGAAGGTAAAATTCGTCGGCCATCACGCTGTAACGTCCGGATATTTCGTTTAACCGGGCCGTCCTGTGGCGGATCCATTGCCGCGCCACAAAGATCGGCATCTTGGCATGGAACGTCAAGGTCACCTGTTCAAAAGGCGAGGTATGAAGATGCTTCATCAGATAATTGATCAATCCGCGGTCTTCTCTCACGGTTTTTGTCCCCTGCCCATAAGAAACTCGGGCCGCCTGAACGATCCGCTCGTCCCCCCCTAGGTAATCGACAAGACGGACAAAACCTTTGTTTAAGACCGGAAATTCCTTATCCAGTATCTTTTCAGCCTCAGGAACAATAATATGCGCCATGCAAAACCACCCTTTTAATTTTTAACGTGAAGGTAAGTCAGGTTGTTATATCATAAATTTGTTCATACGCACAAGAAACGAAAGAATCCGGACACAATGCCTGATCAGGTCATATTAAATAAATAAAAGATTGACAGAAAGAAGGGAGTTCGTTAGTTTAACGG
>DATNMI010000281.1:0-1413 GCA_035602375.1 Nitrospiria bacterium
CATGAACAAAGGGGAAGACCCAGAGCAATTTTTATGATCTCTATACTCACAATAGTTATTCTTATCTAAGTGGAGACAAAACCGTAATGGAGTATTTTTGGGGCGGACTTTTAACTATCGCGGCGCTGGCGGCTGGATTACTCCTTGGGAAGATAATATTTGGTCGAAAATCTGAAGTAGACCTCAAAACCTATCAGGACCTTGAACGCCGCAATATCGGTGCCGAAAATCAGTTGAAAATGATTGCTGAAGAGCGGACTAAAATACAAAACGAAAATACTCAATTAAACAAAAGAATTATTGAATTAGAAAAATCCAATTCCGTCCTTGAAACCGAGAAAACTCGTCTCAAGGAACAAACCCAGTCCTACCAGGAAGATTTAGCCCGTCTCAAAGCCGAAATGACGACTCAATTTGAAAATCTGGCCAACCAGATTTTCACTAAGCATTCTCAACAATTAACGGAGTCCTCTGAAAAAAACCTTTTGGTCCTTCTTAATCCCTTGAAAGAAAAAATTCATGAATTCCAGAAGAAGGTCGAGGAGTCTTATAGCTCCGAAGCCCGGGAACGGTTCGCTCTCAAAAAGGAGATTGAAAAAATCGTTGAGGCGAACGCCGTCATGACTCTTGAAACGAAAAACCTGACTCAAGCTCTCAAAGGGGACGTCAAGAGTCAGGGTAATTGGGGTGAGATCGTACTTGAAAGAATTTTGAAAGCTTCCGGATTACGAGAAGGAGAGGAATATTTTGTTCAGGGAAAAGGTATGGGGTTGGTGGATGAAGAAGGGAAGCTTCAAAAACCTGACGTAATCATCAATCTTCCGGATGAGAAACATCTGATTGTGGATTCCAAAGTCTCCCTGGTTCACTATGAGCAGTATATCTCTGAATCCTCTCCCGAAAAGAAAGGTGGTCTTCTTGAATCTTTCAAGCAATCGATCTATAACCACATCAATGGATTGGCCTCTAAAAAATATCAGCATAATGAACAGCTGATCTCCCCCGATTTTGTGATGATGTTTTTCCCAATAGAAGGGGCTCTTTCTCTCGCCCTTCAGTCCGACCCGGAGCTGTTCCAATCCGCTTGGAATAAATCTATTGTGATCGTCAGTCCTACTACGCTTCTGGCAACCCTTAGAACCGTCGCTTCCGTCTGGAAACAAGACCGCCAAACTAAAAATGCGATGGAGATTGCCAATCAGGGGGGAAAGTTATATGACAAATTCGTTGGTTTTGTCGAAGATCTGGAAGAAATCGGAAAAAAGATTCACGATACCGAAACCGTCTACGAAAGCGCCATGAACAAACTCAAGACTGGCAAAGGGAATTTGATTTCCAGAGTCGATAGCCTTAAATCACTTGGAGCTAAGCACTCGAAAAATATTCCGGAGAAATTTCTATCTGAAGAATTAG
>DATNMI010000287.1:0-2793 GCA_035602375.1 Nitrospiria bacterium
CCCGGAAAGGGATCAAGAACCTGCTTGATCCGCTCCTCCTCGGGGAGAGAACCGATGACCCAATCATAAAGCATTTTCGCGTCGAGCAGACGGGGCTCCTTCGGGTTTCCATAAAACTCTTTCTGCATCGCTTCGTCATAAAGCCCGACACAACCATGGGAGCCGGGGTAACCTGGAAGGTCTCTGCCATGAATCCAGTAAGAGACCCCCTCCCGGTCGATAAAAAACCGCAACGCCCACCGCATCGGGTATGGGATATCGGTCTTCTCAATCGTATATAACGAAGAGTCTCTCACCCGGTGAACCGCGTCAATCCGGAACGTTCCCTCGGGGGTTTCATTCGCGGGGCCTCCCGTTGCCGCCGGCATGGAAAAAACAAGATGCCCATTCTCATAGGCTCCCAGGTACTGTTCCGCAAGGTCTAGCAATATCAGTTTCGGCTCATTTTCCCCCGCAGGGTATTCCGGGGGAAGGGGTGAAAAACCGGCAATCCGGTCAAGATCGTCCGGAACCTTCAGGTAGGCTCCCTTCTGTACATGGCGGCGGTCGATCCTGTTAAACCGGAGAAGGTCTTCCCACCGGTCGCCGAAGAGAGTCTCCAGATTCACGCCCGGTTTGATCAGACGGCACTTCCATGAGAGGGTATTGTCGCTCGGATGATTGATTTTGCAGGGAGAAACCGGTTTGCCGTGGCCGGCATGGGCCGGAGGAGAAAGATAAAAAGTGAAAAAGAGCGCTAAGACTAGGGCCTTTACCATGACCTCACGGGGCCGGAATCGAGGTGGATGAATCCAGAATCGGGGTAGAAACCAACCCCCCCATGTTCGAGGGAGAGGGCCGTTCGCTGAAGGATTTCAAGGCCGATGTTCGGAATCCGGATATCGATTGCCCGTCCCTTGGTATGATAGGAATGTTTTGCGACCGCATGGCCGTTTTTGATCAGGAGCTGGTTGTACGCGGGCGAACGGTAGGCAGAAACCACCTCGATCTCATGGCCGCCTCCCGTTTTTTTGTCGACCAGGTTTAAGAATTCAATCATCCGGATATCCATTTGGATCGCCTTATCGGAATAATGGCATCGCATAAAGTGATTTAGCTTTTTCAAGGCCTCCGGATCGTAATTTCCCTCCTCGTCACGGTAGGTAATCTCCATACGCTCATTGGAATGGGCGTTATGGAGGTTCAGGGTGCCTTGGGGAAGCTCTTCCGGGTCGCTCAAAGCGCTCCAGGCCGGGCGGGAGAGTAAAAGAAAAGCGCCAAGGGCGGCGCCGCGGAAAAACGACCTTCGGCTAAAGATTTTATTGAGCAATATTCAGTTCCTTTTCGTTGAAAATGGGCATTTGAAATTATAACAGATTCAAAGGTCTCTCGCAATTAATACATAAAGAAGTGGCGTACGGGAAAGAAGTCATTTAAGATAGCAAAACCAGTAAAGATCAGGCGATGAAAGGCAAGAAATGAGCGAACGGTCAGAACAGACAAAAGAAACGATTGAAAAGATCATGAAAGATGCGCTCTCCCCTGTTTTTCTGGAGATCGAAGACGCCTCGTGGCGGCATGAGGGCCATGCGGCGGCAGGCGCCGGAGGGCACTTTAACATGATTGTCGTCTCTGACAAGTTTTCAGGGGTCAATCTGATGAACCGGAACCGGATGGTTTTCGACCTCTTAAAAGAGATAATGCAGACCCGGATACACGCCCTGGCCATCAAGGCGAAAACCCCCGAAGAGTGGACCCCTTAAACTGCTTGACAGAAACCGTGCCAATTCCCTAGAATGTAAAATCTTTTTATTATCACACTGGGGAGTCGTCTAGTGGTAGGACAGCGGATTCTGGCTCCGCTTACAGGGGTTCGAATCCTCTCTCCCCAGCCATTTTTTTTCTCCCTTATATTTTCCAATACATTTAAATCCACTCAAGACTCCCCTTTTGCATTATCTTACCTGGCCTACATCATGGAATAAAGGGCACGGAATCGATTGATAACCGGGAGAAACATGTGCCACAATTTGATCAGGCACTCTAATCCATTCAAAGGCCGGTTAACAATCGCCGGAACAAGGGAGACGGGACATGAAAACAAAATTGACGCCGGAAAGGCTGAAAAAATTTCAGAGGATTCTGCACGGCCTTAGGGAGAAGACGGTTCAGGAAATCGAGTCCCACCTCGGAGCGGAAATGACTTCAAGCATTCTGAAACAGATGGAGATCGCAAGAGATGAAGGGGACTGGGCCAACACGGAGACCACAGAGGCGATGAACCTCAAAATCCTTGAAAACCAATACCGCGCCTATAAAGAGACCGCCGACGCTTTTCGGAGGCTTGAGGCGGGAACCTACGGAATCTGTGAATCGTGCAACGGGGAAGTTCCGGTCAAGAGGCTGGAAGCGGCGCCGCTAACCCGGTATTGCGTCCCCTGCCTCGAAAAAAAAGAGGCGCTGGCGTTCGCCGAAAAAGGGATGGTGAAAACTTCCACCCTCTGACCTTTTAGACCGGAGGGCCTTCGCAACAGAACTGAATTAAAGTCTCATGTACGCTGCGGGGACGCTTCCAAAGCTAGCTCGGAGGCTCGCCTCCCCCCGCGACCCCGTCGTTACGCACTGGCAAAGCCAGACGCTTCACTTTCGAGTAAGGAATTAGTGCGCGGCGGAAATGTTCCAGGAATAGCCGAAATCGACCTGCCATTGGTCCATTTGCAGTTCAATTGTTTGACCCGGAGCCAATGGGTCGGGTCCGCTTACGCTGTTTGAAAAGGCCCGCATCAAGGCAAAATGAAACGCCTGGTCCGCGGC
>DATNMI010000289.1:0-1295 GCA_035602375.1 Nitrospiria bacterium
CCCGGAAAGCATCTTTCCGGAATTCAGGATTATCATAATTTGCGGGAATATTTTGTACGACGAGAGAGAGCATAGACGCGAGATTTTTCAAGTCATGTATGAAAAATGTGGAAACCGCCTGCAAAGCCTCCATTTCCTTCGCTTTCGAAAGCGCTTCGGTAATCTGAACCCGGTTAATCTGCCCGGCAATCTGATCTCCGGCGATTTTTAAAAATTCAAGATCATGAAAATCATAGGGATCACGGGTAATCTTGGCCCCAAGCATCGCAAACCCTGACATTTCCTGCCCGGAAAAGAGAGGAACGGAGAGGAGATAGACAGACAAGATATCAGGGTGCAGGGGGTAGGATGTAGGAGAAACAGAAGACGTGGGTGTAGGGGGGTTGGGGGGTAAGGGTGTAAAAGAAGGGGGGATGGAAACATTTAATATGGGGGAGGCTTTTTCCCTTAGAAGTTGAACGAACTGGCTCCCGGCGGGCCAGGAAGAGACCACGGGAGGGTACCCGATCTGGCCTGCCAGTTCAAACGATTGCCGACCAGGATCATATATCCAGATTGCGGCGTTTGATGTCCCCATCGTATCGGCGAGCCAAGACGCCGCTGAAGATGAGAGCTCGGCCATGGAGAGCTTTGTAGAGACAGCCAGATTGAATTCCTGCCATTTCAGCCGATAGTCATGCTTGTTTTTATAGAAATGGGTGTTAATAAAGTCTTTTAATTTCCGCCTCACCTCCTCAGAAAGCAAAACAACCGCCATTCCTGTCAGAAGCGCAAACACCAGTAGCGGAATGAAAGGGATATAGGCTTCTCCTCCAAAATGGCGGATGCCATACACTGCCAGCCCTACGATAAAAAGATATATCCCCGATGCCAGCAGTGTTACAGAATTATAGAGAACATACCGCGATACAAATATATCGACATCAAGAAGACGATGCCTGATTAAAGCAAACAGAATTACGGCATCGGCCACAATCATGACCATCGAACGGACCGGAAATAGATTGAGATTGAGCGCCGAATAAAGAAGCGCCTGCCCGGCGTCATAGATCCCGAAGGCAAGAATCCCCCCTGTCCCAAGGATCATAAACTTGATCTGCCATCTCTTGATTCCGGAGGAGGCCGTAAACGTGCCTTCCAGCTGGATCAGGATCAGCACAAAACTGACCAGCAAGAACAGTTTCAAATAATACCCCGCCCGATCCAGCGGGATCAGATTAACCGTGCCTTCGAAAACGCCGGGCGGCAGATGGAACAGATGCGGCCATGAGAAAATAACAAGAAAGAGGGGGAAT
>DATNMI010000296.1:0-1003 GCA_035602375.1 Nitrospiria bacterium
GAATGTTTTGACGGATCGGGATATCCTGACGGCTTGTCAGGGGAGAGCATCCCGCTCTTTTCCAGAATCGTGGCCATTCTGGATACTTTTGACGCGATGACGACGGATCGGCCCTACAGGCGGGCGCTTTCGGTTCAGACCGCCTTGGATGAATTGATTCGCTATTCCGGAAAACAGTTTGATCCTGAACTCGTGAAGATCTTCCATGAAATTGTCCATGATAACAATTATTCACTCAGCTTTTCCCAGAACCGCGTTTCCCAGTCTTTCTCCTTTTTACCCCAGGCATAATCGCGAACTGCGCCGCCGAGAATTTGTTTTAGAACCTTGAAATTTGTTTTCATTGCGGGCCCGGAAGGCGTTCGCAGGTTGTTGAGGATCACCGCCCGGATCGGGAGATTGCGGGCGCGCAACACTTCAACGGAGAGGAGGGTCTGATTGAGGGTTCCGAGGCGGTTTTCTGCGACCAGGATGACTTCGAGGCCAAGTTCCGATGCCAGGTCCGCCATCGTATAATCCTCCAGGATTGGAACCAACAGTCCTCCCGCGCCTTCCACCAGGATCCAGTCGCTCTCCTTTAGAATTTTCGAAAAACATTTCTTGATTTGTTCTATAGAGATCTTTTTCTTTTCCAGAGCGGCGGCAACCAGAGGCGCGGCAGGGGCTTTATACCGATAGGGTGAAATGACATCCGGGGGAAGAAGCGATGACGAGGCTTCGATCAGCCGGCCGGCATCCGAAATCCTGCCCCGCCGAATGCCGGTTTCCACCGGTTTCATGACGCCCACCCGAAATCCCCGATGGATGAGGAATCGGGCCCAGCGGCAGGCAAGATAGGTTTTGCCTACACCGGTATCGGTGCCTGTAATCAACACCAGTTTTTTTCTCCTCTTCTCAAGCATGCTTTCTCACCTAAGGGATCCGGCTGTCGAGATTAAAGACCTGGCCTGAAACATGTTTCATTCCGGAAAGGTGGTAGACGAATTGACCGACCTCTTCGGCA
>DATNMI010000326.1:0-1930 GCA_035602375.1 Nitrospiria bacterium
CGTCATGGAAGACCAGGTGTCCAACGGCGCCAGTTTTTTTGTCCGCCGCGAATGGTTAAACGGAAGATTGAATACGCAGACCGGAATTCTCTATTTTTTCAATCATAACGAAGCCCTCATCCGTCCGAGGGTTGATTTTAAAATAACCGACACACTGAGGGTGTCCGGAGGCGCGGATATCTTTTCAGGGTCGAACAGCGTCGATCTCAATACAAGCTTTAATTTTATCGGGTTTTTCAGGGGCCATGACCGGCTCTATACAGAGCTCAGGTACAGTTTCTAGGGTACGGCTTGTATCTAATGGAGTTATCCATGAGCAAAAACATGTCCATCGCGGTGATTGACGGCCAGGGGGGCGGCATCGGGAGCGAAATTATCAAAAAGCTCCGCGAACATCTCCCGGAGGACACCGAAATCATTGCCCTGGGGACCAACGCGATTGCCACCGCTTCCATGATGCGCGCGGGGGCAAACAAGGGGGCTTCGGGCGAAAACGCGATTATCCATTCGATCGGCGGAGTTCAACTCATTACCGGGACCGCGGCCATTCTGATTGGAAATTCGATGATGGGGGAGCTGACCGCCGCGATGGCCAACGCGATTACGGGAAGCCGGGTCAAGAAAGCGCTCCTGCCGCTCGGGTATGAAAATATCGATCTGATCGGCGTTGAAAAAGAGCCGATTCCTCACATGATTTTGAAACTCGTAGACCGGATCAAATCCTATATGGGGAGACCTGCATGATAAAGAAATATGTCGACTGGCTGGTGGACCATCCAGTCCGGGTGATTCTGATCGCGCTTGCTATCACCCTCTTTTTTGCCTTTCAGCTTCATCGTCTCTTCATGGTTCTCGATCCCAAACGAATCCTTCCCCAGGACCACCCCTACGTCCAGCTCAACAACCGGATTGAACAGGCCTTTGGCGGAAGCCGCGTCGTGGTCATCGGGGTCACGGTAAAGAACGGAACGATTTTTAACCCCGACACCCTGGGAAAAATAAAGCGGATTACTGAAAACGTGAAGAGGATTTCCGGAATTCTTGAGGAGAATGTGGTTTCGATCGCGGACAGGAAGATCAAGCTGATTTCGGCATCTCCGGTCGGCATGGATATCCGTCCGATGATGGAGACTGTTCCTTCCACCCCTGAGGGGCTCGAATCTCTTAGAAAAGATGTTTTCTCGAACGACCTTTATGTCAGGAGCCTGGTGTCAGAAGACGGGAAGTCCGCGGCGATCATTACCGATTTCCGCTCCGGCGTATTATCCCCCTCGAAAACCTCAGGCAGTTCAGGTTCCGGGCAGGGGGGCTCCGGAGGGAACCCGTGGTGGAACCCTGATCAAGGCCGGACAAGCGGCAACAAGGGGAGCAACCCCGGAACGGCTGCGCCGTCTGCGGGCCAGACCGGGTCCGGAGGCAATCCCTGGTGGAACGGAGACAAGGGAGGGAAAGGGCCCCAGGGGGCCGGAACGCCGGGCGGAACCACCTATGATACTTTGACCGGTCTTCTGAAAAGCCTGGTTTATGGCAATAGCCCATGGCCGATGACCGGAGATAATCCCTTCTGGACTTCCGACTCGACTATTTATAAAAAACTTCATGCCGTCATTGACCCGGAGATGGACGCCAACACGGAAATTGATCTGGGAGGTCTTCCGATCGCCCTTTCTTTTCTTGAAAAAGACACCAATGTAATGAACGAGTTTGTTTTCCCCGTGGCGTTCCTGGTGATCATGGGAGTTCTCTATCTGTCGTTCCGAAGCTTCCAGGGCATGTTGATTCCGATCATGACCGCGATGATGAGCGTCATCTGGGCGCTCGGTCTGCTCGGCCTTCTGGGTATCCCACTCGATCCCTTTACCAAGACCCTGACGCCTCTTTTGATCGTAGCGATCGCAGCGGGACATTCCATTCAGATTTTAAAAAGATT
>DATNMI010000335.1:0-3146 GCA_035602375.1 Nitrospiria bacterium
AAATGTCTGTCCGGGATAAATATTCGCCGTGCTGGTTGACACGGACGTAACCACCGGAGCAGGGTTGACCGTCAGAATCGCGGTTCCCTGGGTCGCGTCGGTATTGGTAAAGATCAATGTCAGAGGGCCGGTAGCGGGTAGGGAGGGCCCAGGAACCATCAACTGAAGGAAAACATTGTCGCTGACATTCGATTGACTGGTCGTATTGGTCGTAATAAATTGGACGTTGGTAGAAATCACTCCGCTGGCGCAGAGATTGTTAAAGAAACCGGAAGCAACTGCCGGGTCGGAAAAAGTGACCGACATTCCGCATTGAAATCCGGACCCGTAAACCGCAATGGTTTTGCCCTGCGCGTTCTGACCGATAGAAGCGGGGATCAACGACGAGACCTGAGGGGCGCCCCATGCGGAAACCGCCGCCACTGGAAGAAAGGCAAACAAGAGAACTGTCGCCTTCAAGCTCCGGAACGTCAATGAGTTTTTCGCACCTGTTAATCGCATCAAATACCTATTTACTTTCTTTCCAACGATACTTTCGTCGCTATCCCCTGGTCGTGCCGCCTGCGCACCAATGCATTGATCCCCCGTTTGTCGCTCCATAATGACATTGGTTCATAATCTCGTTATGACACCTGAGAAAACACTGGAACTGCTTATTGACAGCGTCATAAGCCCATCTTGGCTTGGTATAGATTGTCCCTTCTACTTTGGGGCTGAAATTAATCAGATGGGTATCGACGACCCCGTCATTAAAACCATCTTCTCCGTCGGGTGGAAGACATGGATAGCTCGTCGGAGGACTGGTGACCGGATTACAGATTGCGACGTCGACATCCGCCCGGTGCCCCAAACCATCGCCATACTGGGTATTGGTCGCTTCGACGTTGCTATGCACATTATAATGGCACTCATGACACATCGCACCGGTATATTCCAGGTGGTACATATGGAGATTGCCTCTCCACCCCTCATCGGACGATGCGGAATTAAGCGCCTTGTCACCAAAAAAGTTCGACCACCCCAGATCCTGCCGATCCGAGCCCGGCTCCGAAGGATCAAAGGCCCGCCGGTCATGGCACTGGAAACAGAGGAGAAAATTGTCCCAATGAATTCTTTTGGCATTTGCTCCGGTTTGGTCATACCCGAGTCCTGTCGCTCCATCGCTAGTGGCGCATCCCGGCGGATTACCGAATCCGGTCTGGTCTATCCCTTCAAAGCATCGGAGAGGGTTCTGGATGTCGGTGTTGTATCGATTTCGTAAGATCCGGATAAAGGTCGACCCGTGCGGCCCGACCGGTTCATAAGGGGTCAGGGTTGCCTTAATCGTGAGAAAATTGGACAGGACATCGGTGGCCCGGAGATTCGATTCGGTCACAGGCCCCTTGACCAGGCTGACTTTTTCGTTGTTATGGCAGTCGGTGCACTGAATCGTCAGATTCCGTAATGCGGCGGCAGGGTCGCCGCAATTCAGGTGAAAGGCTTCTGAAAGCTGTTTACAAATCTGGGAGGTCCCGTTCCTGCCTGGCACTCCGACCGGGTGATAAGAAGCATTGACAAATTGCTGGGAATGGTCGGGGGCCATATCGGGCGTATTGGGGCTGAACTCTTTTCTCTTGTTGCTGAACCCCCTCAGGCTGAAATCCGGGTTCAGGGGACGGAGGTCTCTCGGATCAGACCGGGTAACGGTATCGTCGGGGAACCGGTCGCCGGCAAAGATCCGCGTATAGCTGTTCCCGTGGCAACGGAAACAGACCTCATAGACATAAGGTTCCCTGTCATTCCCAGGAACGCCATGCCCGACGACCAGGCCGTTCAGGTCGATCCCTTTCATCCCTTTTAACCGGTTGGCCGGTTCCACCTGATGGGGATTATGGCAGTCGGTACACGTGACATGAGGCACCCTGTCCGGAACCAGCGCTCCCGGCATCGCTTCATTATTGGCCGGAGGAGAGGGGCTCCCCAGTTCCACTCCTTCCTGGGGATGGGTGACAAACATCGGTTCATGTTTTCCGCCGTGCCCGAGCGTCAGATTCATCGCGCTTCCGCATTCCGGAAAATTTCCAGGTCCTGGCGTGTTCGCCTGCGGGTTCCAGGTGGTATAACAGCCGGTCTGGCCTGTGGGGTTGATGTCCTTGGAAAACTGGCTGTTGATATCCGGGGCAGGTTTTGCTCCGGAGAATCTCGGATTCGCGGGCGCAGTCGGATCATTCGTCGGGTAGGGGCTGATCTGGCTTAACGGGTTTCCGTTCGCTGTCAGCGTTCCATTCACCGGACTGTTGGCAGGGGAGTGGCAGAGGAAACAGGTTTTTTCCACCGCATCCTGACCGGTCGGGTCGACCCCTTCCCGGTGGATCCTTTTGGCGCCCTGGACTGTATGGGGATCGTGGCAATTCCGACAGGCAAACTGCTCGACGGTATGGGTCCCGTCATAATCAAAAGGGTTGGTCGAATCGGGGTAGGCGTTATGGACCGCTTTGCTGATCTGATGGGTGCTTCCAACCCACCCCGGCTTGGCATGGCAATAAAGACAGATAATCTGCTCTCCCGGATGGTTCGGATCGTTCTGAAAAATCGAACCCCGCAGGAACTTCGGATAGTCGACCTGATGGGGATTGTGACAGGACGTACACTGCACCGAATCATAGATAGTCGGGTTGTCACCCGGATACCGGGCCGCGGGGGAGATCGGCGTGGGACTGGTCACCACAACTCCGGGGGCCCTTTGAAGGGGCGGCCCCGGATCGACCAGTTCCGTATCAGTAGCAGCCAGTGCTGAGTCAAAAAGGAAAGAAATCGGGTGATCGTTCGTGAGGTCGGTCCCGAGCCTCCGGGTGTCTTGGGAGAGGGCGCCTGATCCGACCGGCATTGTCCCCGCGGGAAAGCCATACGAGGAAGGATCCTGATTCGGCCCCCCTCCGTAAACATCTCCCCCCTGATAAACCATATTAAAAGGATTTGTAAAAGTTCCGGGCGCATTGTATCCGCCCGAACCCGGTTTATTCAAGACCGATCCAATGGCGACTGTTTCGTCATGGCAGGAGAGACAGAGCCTCGAATAGCCGGTCGGGGCGCCCCGGTTCAGCTTCCCGTCAAACGATTTGCTCCAGACCTGATCGTATAAAATATATTGCGACTGGGAGAGGTTC
>DATNMI010000352.1:0-1075 GCA_035602375.1 Nitrospiria bacterium
GGAGAAAAAGGAGTGACGGTGGCCATTTACGGCCATATCGGCGACGGGAATACCCATGTCAATCCGCTCCTGAATCTGAACGACCGAAGCGACTTCAGGAAGATGGAATCTCTCTCCCGTGAAATTCATGCCGTCGTCATCGAGAAATTCGGCGGTTCGCTCTGCGGGGAACATGGGGACGGCCGCGTCAGAGCGGAGTTTCTCTCCAGCCTTTACGGCGAGGAGGTTTACGCTCTTTTTAAACGGGTCAAGAAGAGTTTTGACCCGGAAGGCCTGATGAACCCGGGAGTCAAAATATCGGAGACGCCATTTACTGAAAATATCGATTATGAGAGGTATACCAAAACTTGTGCCACTTGCGGGAAATGCAACGCCGTCTGTCCTGTTTACGATGTTTTAGGTGAAGAGTCGAATGCCGCGCGGGGATGGTTTCATATTCTCACCGCCCCCGACTATTCCTATGAAAAAGCGGGGCGGGCAGTTGAGGCGTGCATCAATTGCAAATCGTGCCGGACCGTCTGTCCCGCCGGAATTGATGTTTCGGCCCTTGTCTTGAAGAAGCGGGAGGAGCGCCCGAATCGCGCCGCCCAAAGAATGGCCCGTCTGCAGTCTCGGGAGAGTCTGTTCCTCGGGATCGTGAAGACGCTTGCGTGGACACAACCCCTGTGGGATCGCCGTCCGGTCCGTTACCTGATTGAAGCCGTTTCTTCCTTTTTTTTAAAAAAACTGGCGCCAACCGCCCGGATTCCGGCCAGTCTGACACTGCCCCGGCTGGCCCGCCGCACCCTTCGGGAGCGACATTCCGAATTGTGGGGCAAGGACGGGACCGTTGCCTATTTCCATGGCTGTGCGGCCAATTATTTTGATGACGGCGTCGGGGACGCGGTCATTCGTCAGCTGAGAAGGAGAGGGATCGAACCGGCCCTCCCGCCCCAGCGTTGTTCCGGCACACCGCTTCAAACGTATGGCCTGAAGCGCGAGGTTCTGGAAAACGCCCGGTTTAATCTTCAATCGCTCCTGAAATTTGATACGGTGGTGACCGGATGCGCCTCCTGCACCTTGATGCTGAAAGATT
>DATNMI010000353.1:0-1298 GCA_035602375.1 Nitrospiria bacterium
TGTTCTTTGGAGATCCGTTTCCCGCCATGATTTTTCCAACCAGGAGTGTTTCCTGATAGAACAAGCGTCTATCCATTGCGGAACATTATTAAGTCAGCCCATCAACCAGAATCCTGACACCAGCAATGCTCAATATGTCAAAATGGTCTCAAAGAGAACCCCTCCCGCCGTCATTATTCTGGACAAAGAAAATAAATTCTTATTCATCAATGAAGAAGCCCGGACCATTCTTAAAATCCTCAATAGTGGAAAGGCTCTGCTCAGTAATAATGCCCATGATCTGTTTTTCCAGAAACTTTACCAGGCTAGAGAAAACGGGGAATCAGTGGTCTTTTCTTTTAGAGGCACACTCTATTCATGCAGACCTGTTCCTTTAGACGAAACTTCATCTGCCCTGGGCAATGTCATGATGCTGATTGAAACTGTCAATGAGGATTTGGGCTCCTTTTCATCCGTTGAAGAAATCTTTCCTGATTTATCCCCAAGAGAAAAAACAGTCGCGAAGTTGCTGGCCCAGGGACTGACAAACAAGGAAATCGCGAACAGGATGGAAATCGGTCTCTATACCGTTAAGGACCATATCAAGAAGATCATGGAAAAATTACATACAAATACCCGGGCAGGCGTTGTCTCCAAGTTGAAAAAAGGAAAATAATTTCCGGCGGACTTCATCATGCGCCGCGCATTAACCTTCTTTTTACCGCCTCCACAATCAGGAGGTAGGTCAGGGTCACACCGATCAGGAAAAGAAAGAAAGAGCCGGGAAGCGGGATGAGCCCCAGCAACCCGCCGATCGGACTGAACGGCAGGATAATTCCAATTGCGGCAATCGCCAGAACGGAGAGGACGAGCGGCCTGCTGGGCCGGCTATGGAAGGGATTCCCCGCTGTCCTGATGACAAAAAGGACCAGCGTCTGGGTCAGAAGCGATTCCACAAACCACCCGGTATGAAACAGCGGTTCCGAAGCGTGAAACAGAACAATCAGGGCGTAGAAGGTGAGAAAATCGTAAATCGAGCTGATCGGGCCGATGATCAGCATGAAATTCCGGATCAGCGAAATGTCCCATCGCCGCGGTTTTCGAATGAAGGTCGGGTCGACATGATCGGTCGGAATGGTCACCTGGGCCAGGTCATAGAGGAAATTATTGAGGAGAATCTGCATCGGGAGCATCGGGAGAAACGGAAGAAAAAGAAACGCTCCGGCCATGCTGAACATGTTCCCGAAATTCGAGCTGGTCCCCATTAACAGGTATTTCATGACATTTCCGAAGGCTTTTCTCCCTTCCATGATCCCCTG
>DATNMI010000455.1:0-3993 GCA_035602375.1 Nitrospiria bacterium
ATTTTGAATCGGCAGGGGTTCGCTGATTTTCCCCGTCGAAGCGATCAGGATATCCTCCTCGGAAACCTCCAGCGCTTTCGCGGCCGCTTTAATGGCGGCTAGAGAGGATCGTTTCCCCTCCGGGCCTGTGCAGACATTGGCGTTTCCGCTATTGATGATAATTGCCCGGGCTTTTCCTCTTTTGAAAAGTTTGCCCCGCGTAATTGTCACCGACGACGCGACCACCCTGTTTTGGGTAAAGACTCCGGCGGCGTTGCACTCCGTCTCCGACCAGATGAGGGCGAGGTCTGGATTTTTCACCTGCTTGATCCCGCAATGGATTCCAGAGCCCTTGAAGCCGGGTACGGCCGATAGTCCTTCCTTGGAGATGATCATGGGTAGACCCCTGCTCCTTCCAGACCCGCGGTCTCCTCCAGGCCGAGCATCAGGTTCATATTCTGAACCGCCTGCCCGGAGGCCCCTTTCACCAGGTTGTCAATCGCGCCAAAGAGAAGGGTCACGCCGGTCCGGTCATCGCGGGAAACCCCGATATGGCAGAGGTTCGAGCCCCTGACGTTCTTTGGATTGACCCGGTCGCCATTCGGCAGGATCCGGATAAAAGGCTCATTCCCGTAATATTTCAGGTAGAGGCTGGAGAGGTCTTTCTCCCCCGCCTTTAGTTTCAGGTAAATAACGCTCAGCATCCCCCTTGCGATCGGCAAAAGATGCGGGGTGAGGGTCACTTTCAACGGTTTTCCGCAGAAGGCCTCGATCTCCTGTTCGATTTCCGGGATATGGCGATGGGTTCCGCCGGTTTTATACGGGCCGATCCCTTCAGAAACTTCTCCCAGCAGGAGCTTGACCTCCGGCGATCTCCCCGCGCCTGAAACGCCTGATTTCGCGTCAATCATCAGGGGAAATCCCTCATCGATCAGACCTTCCTTCAAGAGGGGATAAAGGGGCAGAAGGATGCTCGTAGGGTAACAGCCTGGATTGGCGATCAAATCAGCGTTTTTGATTTTATCCCGGTAGATTTCAGTCAGGCCATAGACCGCTTTCTTGAGAAGCGCGCCAGGGGCCGGTTCAACGCCGTACCATTTTCGATAAATTTCGGGATCAGCAAGCCTGTGGTCAGGGCTCAGGTCGACCACTTTTCTGCCGTTTTCTAACAGGGCTTTCGCGACGGCTGACGCTTTTCCATGCGGGAGGGCAAGAAAGAAGAGGTCTGCCCTAGATGCAAGGTCGGGAATATCCGATTTTTCAAGGACGAGATTGTAGAAGCCGGAGAGAAAAGGGAAGAGCTCCTCTACCTTTTTCCCGGAAGATTGTTCCGAGGTCGCCACAGTGACGCGCGCCTCCGGATGGCTCGCGAGAATCCGGAGAAGCTCTCCGCCGGTATAGCCTGTGGCCCCGACAATTCCTATCTTTATTTTTTTCTTCATGGGGATCTCCTAAAAAAAAAGAGGGCAACCTGTCAAGGCCGCCCTCTTTAAACCGGAAAGATATGATTCTGAAATTAACGTTTTGAGAACTGGAACTTTTTCCGGGCGCCTTTTTGACCATATTTTTTTCTTTCCTTGGTCCGAGGATCCCGGGTGAGAAAGCCTTCTTTTTTCAGATCCGGACGAAGGGCAGGATTCAAGACCAAAAGAGCTTTCGCGATGCCATGCCGGACAGCGCCTGCCTGGCCGGAGAGGCCGCCGCCATAAACATTGGCCCTTACATTGTATCGCCCGGTCAACCCGACCGTTTCAAAAGGGGAAACAACGACCATTCTCCAGACGTTTCTGGGAAAGTAGGTCTCAAACTTTGTTCCGTTGACGGTAATCGTTCCGTCTCCCGGTTCGAGTGAAATGCGGGCGACAGCTTCTTTTCTTTTTCCGGTCGTGATGTTCAGAATGGTAGCCATGGATTCCTTATTTGAGTTTCAGGGGTTCGGGTTGCTGGGCTTCGTGCGGATGCGCAGACCCTGCGTAGACCCTTAATTTTTTGAGAATTGCCGAGCCAAGCGTGTTGTGAGGAATCATCCCCGCAATGGCGCGAAACACCACCTGATCCGGTTTATCCTGGAGAAGCTTCTTTGCCGTGGTGGTTTTCAGACCGCCCGGATACCCGGAATGACTATGATAGAGCTTGTCTTCCAGTTTATTTCCTGTCAGCTTTATTTTTTCAGCGTTAATGACAATGACATGGTCACCGGCGTCGAGGTGGGGGGTGAACACCGGCTTATGCTTCCCCCGAAGAAGGGCCGCCGCCTGGGTGGCGAGCCTTCCCAGAATCTGCCCTTCGGCGTCAATCAGATGCCATTTCCGGATGATGTCTTCTTCTTTAATCAGTGTGGTCTTCAATGTTTTAATCCTTTATCCAGAAAAAAATCAGACGCAAAACAAAATGGGTATAATACACGCTTCAAAATATGTTGTCAATAATATTTGTTTTAAACTCCCCCTCCTGTTGGCCGGTTAGCAATCGCCGGCACAAACACCCTCACCCTAACCCTCTCTCCCATCAAGGGTGAGGGAATTCCCGGATTATACCGGCTTTTGAGGCAGTTTGGGTGCAGGGGTTTGGCTCAGAAGAGTCTGCTGGCTCAGATAAACATCTTCCCTGATATAGACCGGCGCCTTCATGCGAAGCGCAAGGGCAACCGCATCACTTGGCCGGGCGTCAATAAGCATCTCTGATCCCCTATGGCTGAACTCAAGGTTCGCGAAAAAGGTCCCCTGGTCCACCCTGTGGATCAAAACCTTTTTGAGCGGTAGTTTGAGATAGGAGAGGATGTTCCCCGTGAGGTCATGGGTGAGAGGGCGGAGCGGGCTGGGCGCGACCTGGGGGAGCGGCCAGGGAAAACGCTCGACGCTGTCGAACTCTTTGGCCATGTCAATGCCGGCCCGAATGGCGTTAGCCTCGGGAGTCCCGATCCAGATCGACAACACGCCGTCGCCGGCATCCTTTGCCGGCCTTAAAAGCAGAATATGGCTGTCCGACGCGGGGTCGGGCATGACCCCATGGACGGTTACTTCAATTTCTTTCTTGTTCTTTTCCTGACCAGGTATCAATTCTCATCCTCACTATTTACGGGATTTTCTTCACTAAGCCGGCGGAGGCCACTTCCAGGACTTTCTCCACCGGAGCGGGGGATTGCGGGAAGATCAGGACGACATAACCGCTCGAATCCTCGCTCCCTTCCCAAACCATCTCTCCCAGATCGACGTCCCAGATCTGGACCCTCAGAATTAACCGGGTTGCCCCCTCCGACTGGCGGGCAAGGGTCAACTCAGGCCTCATGATGAATCGTTTATCCAGGGCATGGCCCACCTGGCGGATCAACTGAAGCCGGGGGACTTCTTTTCCAAACTCGGTCGAAAGAAGTTCCCGGAACGGTCCATAAACTCCGGCGTCAATGGCCTTCTTTTCGCTCTCCTCCGGAGAAGTAAAGGGGAGATCTTTTCTGAGGTTCCGGACCGATTTTACGAATATTTTCTGGGCGCTTAACCGGAATTCCGCGGCATCGGCCGGCGAAGAGACCGGCATGATCGCGATGCCGTCCCGGATCATCTGGGCCTCTGAAAAACTGAGGCTCTTGTAATAAGGGGTGTAAATATGATCAATGGCGCCGCAACCCGACAGAAGAAAGATTGCGGCAATCGGGCCGAAGAGGGCGCGGAGAGACAACAGCGGGCGGGCCGCGCCGGATTTAAGCGTCATATTTTCCAAAATCTTCAGGACGGATATTGTCCATCCACCGGTCGAGCTCCTCCGCGCTATGCTTTTTGAGGACTTCATCACTGATAAAAATAGGGGCTTCCGTCCGGAGGCAGAGGGCGATTGCGTCGCTGGGCCGCGCGTCGATGGTGTATTCTGAACTGTTATAAGAGAGGTGGACCTTGGAGAAATAGGTATTGTCCTTAAGATCGGTAATTACGCAGGAAATGACGTTGGCGTTCAGGGAGTCAAGAATATTTTTCAAAAGATCATGGGTGAGCGGCCGGGCGGGAAGAGAGCCTTCAATCG
>DATNMI010000422.1:0-1455 GCA_035602375.1 Nitrospiria bacterium
CCGCCCCCGCCGCCACGCTCTTCACGGGGACGCGCTTCGTTCACTTTAACTGCTCTTCCCTTCAGCTCTTTATCATTCATGCCGCTGATTGCCGCTTGGGCTTCCGTTCCGTTAGACATCTCCACAAATCCAAAGCCCCGTGATTCTCCTGAAAACTTGTCTTTCACCACAACGGCAGAGTCGACTTTTCCAAAAGCCTCGAAAGCCTTAAGTAAGTCGTCATCATTGACGTCGCGGGACAAACCACCGACAAAAAGTTTCATACGCTTCTCCCCGTGATCGCGCCGATTAGAGCGCGTATCAATTATTGTTAATCGATCAGTAACAACCTAAAGGAATATCCTTCCGTTGTCAATCTTAAACAAGCTTGCAAGCCGAATGCGCATTCGGCTGAAAAATCAGGCCAGACGGCACTCTGAGCAGGGACCTTTCAAATAAGAGATATCATTTCAAGCCAATATAAGATAGAATAGTAGGTCCACTCTTTAAATTCCTCCTTAACAAAGCCCCCAAGAAAAACGGCAATGTTTTAAAAGGCGGAAAGACAGGACAATTCGTGACTACCACCATCAGTCTTACCACCGGAACAGAAGTCATATCAGTTTGTACCAAATGTAAATTGCCGCTTGCGCACATCATTGTCGCGATGGACGAAGCAAAAATAAAAAAAGTGCGATGCAGCACCTGCGGGAAGGAACATCGGTTTGTTTCTCCGGACGCAAAAAAGCGGGCGCCGTCTTCAAAGGTCAAAGTAAGGGTAGAGGAGCAATGGAAGCAGTTGACAGATTCTTTGTCCTCAAAGAGAAAGATCCCCTATACCCTTTCAGGCCTCTACAAGGAAAAGGACGTTATCGACCATCATGTTTTTGGAATAGGCGTTGTGAATCAGGTTGTCACCAGGGAAACCATACGCGTTCTCTTTAAAGAAGGTGAAAAACTGCTTGCCTCCGCCAGAGTTTCCCTCTAAATCCGCAGGCCAGTAAAGCTCGATTTGTTTCTTAGTGAAAAGGATTCCCTATGCCGTTTAGTGCTTTAAATCTTCATTCCAGCCTTTTAAAAGGGCTCAAAGATCTCGGCTTTGCCCGACCGACACCCATACAGACCGATTCGATTCCACCGGGGCTTGCCGGACAGGACCTGCTCGCCTGCGCCTCGACGGGAAGCGGCAAAACCGCCGCCTTTCTTCTTCCGATTCTCCACAAGCTGATCGACAAATCTCGCGGTACCACCCGGGCCCTGGTCATCACCCCTACGCGGGAATTGGCCGCGCAAATCCTCGAAGATCTCAATGATCTTGCCGTCCATACGCCGATTACCGGCGCTGCGGTTTTCGGAGGGGTCGGAATGGGACCGCAGGAACATGCTTTTCGGAGCGGCGTCGATGTCATCATCGCGACGCCCGGCCGACTGCTCGATCATTTCAGAGCCTCTTATGCAAAGCTGACCGGAATTGAG
>DATNMI010000451.1:0-2143 GCA_035602375.1 Nitrospiria bacterium
CCAGCGATAGCTGGTAATTCTGGGAACATCTGAGGGGACAGGGGTTAGGGTGCAGGGGGTAGGGGGTTAAGAGATTTGGAAGCTACAGACCATCTTGCCTATATTCCTCCTGCACCCTGGACCCTGCACCCTAACACCTGACTTTTAAACAACGGGGAGAAATATGAAAAAACTTGTGATTGTTCTGGGCGTACTTCTGGTTGCTGGTCTGATATTTCTATTATCTATTTTTTCAATTTATAACCGGCTGGTCCAGATGAATGAAACGGTCAAATCCTCATGGGCCCAGGTCGATAACCAGCTTCAACGCCGTTATGACCTGATTCCGAACCTGGTCAATACCGTGAAAGGGTATGCCGCTCACGAAAAAGAGATTCTGGAGGCGGTAGCAAACGCGAGGGCCAGAATTGGCCAGGCCCAGACCACGGAACAGAAAATCAGCGCCAATCAGGAGATGACCTCAGCCTTATCCAGACTTCTGGTCGTTGTTGAAAACTACCCGAATTTGAAAGCCGATCAGACCTTCATGAGATTAATGGATGAGCTGGCAGGAACGGAAAACAGAATCGCGGTAGAAAGAAAGCGGTATAACGACAATGTTCAGGTCTTTAATCAGGAGATCAAGATGTTCCCGTCGAACATCATTGCTTCCACCTTTAACTTCAAGGAAGCCCCCTACTTTAAGATCCAGGAAGAAGCCAAGACAGTGCCAAAAGTAGATTTTTCAAAACCATAAACCCATGACCTAGTACTGGTGTAGTGCGTCTAACGCATCTTTCGTAATACTCCCTCTCCCCTTGTGGGAGAGGGCGGGGGTGAGGGGACAAGAAAACCTTTATTTTCCCCTCTCCCGGCCTCTCCCACAAGGGGAGAGGAGGCGTTTTTTGTCAGGGGAAAATTTCTTATTGAGGGAGATCGGGATGTCCCCCGTATCCGGCGATCAGGCTTCGCTTGGCCTCTGCCCGCATCCGCTTGATCGCGTGCTCTCTCTGCAGGGCGGCCCCATAACTCTCAGCCGCCTCCCGGTAGACTAAAACCACCGGACGCCTCGAATTCGTGTATTTTGCGCCCCGCCCGGCATTGTGCGCCGATACCCTTGATTCAACATCTTTTGCTACCCCGGTATAGAGGCTCTGATCTAGACACCGGACGATATAGACCTGCCATTCTGCCATGAAATGATCCTAATGTAACTGCCGAAGATCAAGGTTACGTAATTTGGGAGCAAAGCGCGCAGTGATCGCTACGACCAGCAAGGTCATACAGCCGCCAAATATGACCGACGGAACCAGGCCCATCAAGCGCGCCGCAACCCCGGACTCAAAGGCCCCAACCTCGTTGGAGGAGCCGATAAAAATTCCGTTGATGGCGGAAACTCGCCCGCGCATCTCATCAGGGGTCGCCAACTGAAGGATTGTGGTGCGAAGCACGACCGATACCCCGTCGCAAATTCCGGATAACATCAGGACAAATGCGGCAAGCCAGAAGTACGGGCTCACCGCAAACGCAATAATACAAACGCCAAAACCGGCGACGGTGGCTAACAACAGGCGCCCTGCATGTTTGTTCAGGGGATTTCGCGTGAGAATGATGCCGGTAATGATCGCGCCGACAGCCGGAGCGGCGCGCAGAATGCCTAAACCTTTCGGACCGTAATGGAAAATATCATGGATGAAGGCGGGCAACATGGCGACCGCTCCGCCGAAAAAGACCGCGAACATATCGAGCATCTGCGCACCGAGGACAATCTGGTTGCTAAATACAAAACGCAAGCCCTCTCTAATGCTTGAGAAAACAGGCGTAGGCGTGGCTGTCGGCCGTTCAATGACCCGTAAGGAGAGTAATGTGATCGCCCCGCCCGTGGCCAGTACCACGGCCACCCCATAGGCGGCCGTAAGACCGGTCCAGCCTACCAGGGCGCCGCCAAGCGCGGGGCCGACGATCAGGCCCGCCTGGAACGCCGAACTGCCGATCCCGGCCGCGCGGGCATAATGGGTGCGCGGCAATACCAGAGCAAACAGGGCGTTGTAAGAGGGCCCGATAAAGGCGCGCCCCAAACCCATACAGCCGATCGATCCGTAAATCCAGACCGTGGGGTTCCCCTGAATTCTCCCTGCGGCAACAAGCGCCAGAACCAGGGCAT
>DATNMI010000461.1:0-4254 GCA_035602375.1 Nitrospiria bacterium
AAATGGACAGAGGAGTCGAAACACTGGGCCAGATCGAAAATGAAACCCGCACGTTGCAGGAGGCGATCTCCCTGTCGCGGGAAAACAGAGAGCGGCTGGAAGCCCGTCTGCGTGATCTGAAGAGAATGCTTCAGGAAAGCATGGATGAAAGAAACCGCCTTGGTTCCCATCTGACGGAAATCAAGATTGAGACAGCTTCGCTGACAGGGAAAGTTCATCACCTGCAGTCGAACCTTCTGGAGCTTGAGAACGGGATCAGGGAGTTTTCAGAAAAGATTCTTGAGAAGGAAACGTTCCTGATTGGACTTGGGGAGAAAAGGAAAGGAGCCCTGGACGAAAGAGAAGGGCTTCTTGGGGCAATTCATGCCTCGATGGAATCCCTTGTTCGCCTGAAAGAAGGGAAGAGTCTTCTGATCGAAGCGCATGATGAAATTGCCGCGTCATTGAGAAACCAGGAGGAGGCGATTAGGCTTTTAAGGAGAGAAATAGATGGAGCTGTGGCAAAGAAAAGCGATCTCCAAGTCCGGCTGGCCAGCGACAGGGTCAGGTTCGAGCATTTAAATCAATTTCTCCGGACCTATTACGAGATTTCGTATGAAGAAGCCTCCATCAGGGAGTTCGCGGAATTGGACCTTGAGACAGCGCGAGTGACCCTCGAAGAGTTGAAAGGAAAGGTCGACCAGATCGGGCCGGTCAATCTGACCGCAATTGACGAATTCAAGGAGCTGGAGGAGCGGTTCAATTTCCTGTCAGCGCAGGAAAAGGATCTGACGCAAGCCATTGAATCGCTTCAGGAGACGATCTCAAAGATCAACAAGACCACTAAAACCCTCTTTAGTGAAACCTTTGCCAGGCTCAACCTGAAATTCGGCGAAGTGTTCGTTTCGTTCTTTGAAGGGGGCAAGGCGGAAATGGTCCTTCTCGACGAAGGGAATCCCTTTGAATCGGGGGTTGATATTATCGTACAGCCTCCCGGGAAGCGGGTGAGGAATGTCTCCATGCTCTCCGGAGGAGAAAAGGCCCTGACGGCGATTGCCCTTCTTTTTGCCAGCTTCCTGATTCATCCGAGTCCGTTCTGTATTCTGGATGAAATCGACGCTCCCCTGGACGAAGAAAATATCCGGAGGTTTACCACCGTTCTGAGAAGAATGGTCGACCATTCGCAGTTTATCGTCATTACCCATAACAAGAGAACGATGGAGATTGCCGATATTCTCTACGGTGTGACGCAGGAAGAGCCCGGCATATCCAAATTGATATCGGTCAGGATGGTGCACGGAGATATCCCGGAACCGCTTCAACCCGTAAGGTCTTAAAAAGGCAAGGGGGTTAGGGGGGGAGATCTGAAGAGCTGAAGTCCTTGACACTAATTTGGTGGTTTTGGTACCCTGATGGTAGCGTATGGAGGGTATAAAATTTCATCAATTATCAAGGAGGCGTCTGTATGAAAGTAGCGATAGGACGAATCGGCGATCAAGGAATGGATGCAATACTCGAAAAAGAGGAGGTCATGGAGAGAAATTATGATGAGCGGGCCAGAAGCGCTTATATTAAGGATCATTTCTACCATGGGACAAAACGGCTAAAAGGAGTTATCCCGAAGTCAGGCGGACGAAAATAAGACAATTGAATACTGTATGTATTTCAAGAAAGCCCTGAGAGATTTTCTCAGGGCTTTCTTGTTTGTGGGTAAATTCACCCTTGTTTTTTTATAGCCCCGCGTTGCTTTCCATGCTTCCGGTAGAATTTGGACGGCATGCGCGTTACGATTAAACCTTCCGTGGCCGGCGTCTGGCAGGCCCGTTCGGTTATTTCCGGACTTTCGTCCGACGGTTTGAACCGGATGAGGCAGTTCTTGCAATCGCCGTTCCAGCAGAATTTGTTTCTTGCCCGGAGCATTTCAAGGTCCTGAAAAACATAGAGAAGCTTGTCTTTTGGAACGAGAAACGCATCGCCCAGAATGTTGATCGTGACCTTTTCCTCAGAGATTCCGATAACGCCGCTCACGGTAATAAGTTTATCAGAATTCCGGCAGATGTAAATATCGGCTGAGGAGATTAGCGTGAGGCGTGAACGCCCAGTTTTTCGCAATACCGGCTGATTTTGCATTGGGAACAGAAGGGAGAAACCGGACGGCAGATATTCTGGCCGAAGGTGACCAGCAGGTCATTGTAGATTTTCCAGTGCCTTCGAGGGAGCTTTCTACGCAGGACCATTTCGCTTTCATCGGGTTCCTTTGTTTTGATAAAACCGAGGCGGTTCGATATGCGGTGGACATGGACATCGACGCAGATTCCATCCCGGTCATGCCCCAGGGTCAGGACGAGGTTGGCTGTTTTTCTGCCTACTCCCTTGAGGCTGAGCAGTTCTTCCATTGTCTTAGGCACCTTTGCGTCAAACTTGTCAATCAGGTCACCGCAGATCGAGAGAATACTCCGCGCCTTGGTCCTGTAAAACCCTGCCGGGTAGATCGCTTTTTCTATTTTTTCCGCAGAAAGCCCGATCATTTTAGCAGGCGTATCTGCCAGGGCCAAAAGCCGGTTCGAAGCTTCCAATGTTACCTGGTCCTTGGTCCGAAGGCTCAATACAGTGGAAATGAGGACCTGAAACGGGTCCCTCGACCGGGTTGCGATGACGCCGACCGCGGGCACTTTAAAGCGGGGGATCTCTTTTTTAAGAATTGAAATAACTTTGTTTATTCCAGAAACGTCCATTTACTCTTCTTTTTCGTCTTGGGAGGCGAGGAGAGGCCCATAAAAGTCGGGGCGGCGGTCTTCAAAAAGATGGTTATACCTGTTGATCGCTTTTTTCTTTGCTTCCGAAGGGTTGATTTCCATGAGGAGAACTTCCGCTTTTTCTCCGGATGCCCTGCAGAGGATTTCGCCGGACGGGCTGACAATCTGGCTGGAGCCGATAAAAGTCAGTCTCTCCTTCCCTGCCCGTTCTTCAAAGCCGACCCGGTTTGCGGTAATGGCAAAGACCCGGTTTTCCAGACAGCGGGTCATCATGGCCTGCGGGCAATGGGGAAGCACCAGGTTGGAAGGGTGGCAGAGGATATCCGCCCCTTCAAGGGCGAGAAGCCGGCTGACTTCGGGGAAGAACCAGTCAAAGCAGATCATCATGCCGATTCTGGCTTTGCCGATTTCATAAACTTTTAACTGTTTGTTTCCGGGTGAAAACCAGAGCTTTTCTTCGTAGAAGAGATGGATTTTCCGGTAGGTGTCGATATATCCGGAGGGTCCTATGAGGACCGAGGAATTAAAATAACGTCTCCCTTTCTTTTCGGGCAGTCCGGCTACGATATAGAGTTTTTTCTGCCGGGCAAACCGGATAAGACGGCGGGCCGTATATCCTGTCGGAACTTCTTCGGAGAGGGAGGCCACTTCAGAGCGGGAGGCGAACTGGTAACCGGAGTTAAAGAGTTCAGGCAAGACCATCAGGTCAGCGTTGACGGTCGACATCGCTTCAATCGCCTGATCAACGTTCGCCTTTTTTTCGCCAAAGAGAGGCCGTGTCTGGACCAGGCCGACTTTCATCCAGTTTTTCATGGCGTCAAAATCCCCAAAAAAATGTTAGCATATTCAGAATTTTAAGTACAATCAAATTGAATTTTGGACCTTGAAATATTATAACTGATGAAGATGAACCGAAAAGATCATAATAGGGCAATTGAACTCCGCAGGGAGATCGACCGCCATAATTACAACTATTATGTTTTGAATCAGCCTACTGTCTCTGACGCGGAATATGACCGGCTCTTTCAGGAACTGGCCGCTCTCGAAACGCGTCATCCGGAATGGATCACTCCGGATTCTCCGACCCGGCGCGTCGGCGCCCCTTTGGAGAGCTTTGGCAGAACGGTTAAACATGAACAACCGATGCTCAGTCTGGAAAACGCATTTCTCGAAGAGGAAGCCAGAGAGTTTGATAAGCGGGTCCAGAAGGGCGCGGGAGAAGGAAAGGCCGCCTATCTGGTGGAGCCGAAATATGACGGGATTTCCGCTTCGTTGACCTATCTGGATGGAATATTGACGCTTGGGGCCACGCGAGGAGATGGCGTTCATGGAGAAGACGTAACGGCCAATATCCGTACCATTCCGACGGTGCCTCTGAAGCTCGGCGAAAAAAGTCCTTACCCTCCGCGGATTGAAATTAGAGGAGAAGTTCTGATTCCGAGAAAACTGTTCCGTGAAATCAACCATCTTCAGGAAGAGAGCGGGCTCCCCATGTTCGCGAATCCGAGAAACGCCGCCT
>DATNMI010000462.1:0-1647 GCA_035602375.1 Nitrospiria bacterium
GACGGAACAACGAAAGCAACCTATGAGAAAAGGGAACTCATTTTTTCGGATATATCGGTCCGGCACAACGGAGGCGTCTATACCGGCGAAGGCTCTCTCTCCTGGGACCAGGCAGGAAAAACCGGATACCGGTTCAACACAAGGGCGCAGGATGGATATCCCAATGATATCATACGGCTGTTTTATGAAAGCCTTCCCCTGGATACCCGCGCAAACGGTTCTGTCGCCATCAGCGGCGTCAATCAGGAATTCAGGGTGGAAGGAAACATGGAGGTAAAGGGAGGATCCATATACGACGTCGCATTTGATCACGGCAATGTCAGTTTTGATATTAATTCAGCCCGAATCCGGTTTCCCAAAATTTCCCTGGAAAGAGGGCTCTCCTCAATGGCCGGAGAAGGGGAAATAAATTTTCAGGGAGGTTACGAAGCGTCGGTGACGACCCGGAATCTTCATCTGGAAGATATCTCGCTTGTTTATAAGCTGCCCGCTCTTCAAGGCTCTTTTTCCGGAGAGATCGCAGGAAAGGGAACTTTCAGCCATCCTCACCTGATTCTCACGGGAAATTTTTCAAACCTTTTTTACCGCGACCAAACGATTGAAGAAGGGGAGACCAGAATCATCCTTGATGGTGAAACGGCGGAAATCCACGCGGGGTTCAAGGGCGAATCGGTCCGGCTGGACGGGTCTGTCTCGATCGTGCCACCTTATATTTCAAATTTCACGCTCTCCGGAAATAACATCCCACTCTCTCCCCTGCTTGCCGTCTCTTCCTCCTGGCAATACACTTCAATCCAGGGTTCCGTGACCGGAACAATTGATGTAGACGGTCCTTTATCCCGAGTCTCCGATCTCGCGCTAAAAGCAACGATATCCAGGTTGTCGGCCAACCTCAACGGATATGAAATCGCGAATAAAGACGACATTTCGTTTCGAATCCGTGACCGCGAATTAACGATCGAATCGTTTCGCCTGGCCGGCGAGGGCACATTGCTTAACCTCTCGGGAGGCCTGATATTTTTCAAAAAGTACGGACTCTTTATTTCCGGAGAGGCCGACCTTAGCCTGCTCAAATCTTTTCAAAAAATCGTCACACAGGGGGTGGGGAAAGCCTACCTGGCCGTAAAAATATCGGATCTATGGGACAATCCAAAAATCCAGGGGGGACTCACGGTTCAGGAAGGTCAAATCCGGGTCTCTTTCCTGCGGGAAACCGTTCAGATTTCCAATTTGGGTCTTTTTTTCAATGAGCATCAGGTCCTTCTTGAAAATCTGGACGGATCCCTGGGCGAAGGAAGTTTCCATGGAACCGGGAAGCTTGATCTTGAAGGGTTTAAACCCGGCGCTTTCGGGTTCATGCTGGAGACCCCGGGTATCCGGATCGCCCCTGTGTCAGGATGGGCTTCCATGGTGGCAGGAACCCTTTTTCTCCAGGGAAATTCTTCGGACCAGGACCTTCAGGGGGAAATAGTCCTCAGCCGCGGGGAATATAAAACACCCTTTGACCTTAAAGCGCTCGTCAACGCTCTGGCCAGGACCCGGAATAGAATTGAGCCGATCCCCTATTTCGGACCGATGCGCCTCAACATCAGAATAACCGGAGACGACAAATTAGATATCAATAATAACATCGCCCGAATTCCATTT
>DATNMI010000474.1:0-4309 GCA_035602375.1 Nitrospiria bacterium
AGTTCTCTCTTATTGGTTATACCGCCAGCAATATTGGCCACTGTCTTCTTTAAAGGGCTCTTCACTTATCTTCAAGCCTGTTTAATGCATTACGTCGGCAACAAAGCGATTATGGATTTGAGGAATTCTATTTATCGCCAAATTCTTGAGATGCCCCTCGGATTCCATAACCGAACGCCGTCAGGAAACTTAATGTCGAATATTTTGAATGACGTCGGATATTTACAGACGGCTCTTTCGTTCGGCATCAAGGGCATTTTTCAACAAATTCTCACCATCCTCGGGTTATCCGGGGTCATCATTTATCAAAATTGGAAACTGGCCTTGATCGCCTTCGTCGTTCTTCCTTTCTCATACCTTCCTCTGATTAAACTGGGAAAGCGTTTAAGAAACATCTCCCAAACGGGACAGGAACGGATCGCCAATCTGACGACTTTTTTGCAGGAGACGCTTGTCGGAATCCGGCTGATTAAAGCATTTGGAACGGAAGAGAAAGAACATTCCAGATTTGAAGGGAAAAACCTTCAATATTTCAATAACGTCATGAAAAACGTTCAGATCTCTGAAATCACATCACCTTTAATGGAGTTCATCGGAGGAATTGGCATCGTATTTATAATCCTGTACGGTGGATTGAGCGTGGTGCAGGGGGCGACAACCACCGGGGCCTTTTTCTCATTCTTGACGGCATGTCTCTTGATGTATGCCCCGGTTCGGAATTTAAGTCAGACGCATAATGTGATTCAACAAGCTTTGGGATCAGCTGATCGCCTGTTCAGCATACTGGACGCTCCCACCGAAAATAAATTAAATTCAGGACATTTAGCACTTTATTCGGTTCAGAAGGAAATTTTATTTAAGAATGTTTCATTTCACTATGAGGGGAGTCAGGCTCTGGTTTTAAAAAATATCAACATCCATGCCAATCATGGGGATGTGGTTGCCCTGGTAGGCGAAAGCGGCAGTGGAAAGAGCACGCTTGTCAATCTCCTCCCGAGATTTTATGAGCCTTTGCAAGGGGAAATTACAATTGATGGAATCAATATTCAACACTACACGCTTGAGTCTTTACGAAGTCAGATAAGCATTGTCAGCCAGGAAATTGTTTTATTCGATCTTTCTGTGCGGGAAAATATCTCGTACGGAATGAAAAACGTATCAGACGAGGCGGTTGTACTGGCGGCCAAGGCGGCACACGCGGAATCTTTCATTTTGAAACTTCCGGAGGACTATGAAACGTTAATCGGGGAAAGAGGGGTAAAATTATCGGGAGGGGAAAGACAACGGTTGGCCATCGCTCGCGCTTTATTAAAGGATGCGCCCATCCTTATTCTGGATGAAGCAACCTCTTCCCTCGATTCAGAGTCTGAATCGATGATTCAACAGGCTCTCCAGGTATTAATGAAGAACCGGACGACGTTTGTCATCGCGCACCGGCTATCCACAATTCAAAACGCAACATCCATCCTCGTCATGGATCAAGGGAGAATCATCGAGTCCGGGACCTCCGGTCACCTGTTGGGCCGAAACAGCATGTATAAAAAATTATATGAAACACAATTTCTTCGCTGACATAGGGCATCCCTGTCACAAACAGGTTGGATAATGTGCCGGCTGTCAAAGCGCGTATAATTTGCTGACGTTGTCTGAAATTAGAAAACTTTCCCTGAATCGCGGGGATGATGGCTCTTATCATTCTGTTTTGCCATTGGGCATGGACATTAGCGGGCCATCTTCCCGACGGTTTAGGCCATCTTTTCCCCCGGAATTCCAAAGAGAGAATGAAAAAGGTTTTGGAGAGCTTACAGCTTCACCTACCCTTTAAAATCCGGGAGTTTCCGAAAAATCAGGAAATTCCGACTAATATTTGTATGTCTGCTTCATTTATGATCTCCTTCAACACGTAATTTCAGCCAACGATCTCTTTCAGAAAGAGAACTCGCGCCTATCCAGGATAAAAGCGTGACTTCTTTTGCGAGGACATATTACAATTGGTCTGATCTCGAGGCGCAATCTGCATGTTTCATCTGGTCACAATCATCCTCCTTCTCTTTTTTGTCTCAGACCCGCTTGGCGCCGCCACTCTGACGGTCGGTCCGGGTCAGCCCTATTTAACGATCGGCACAGGAATTAACGCCGCGGTCTCGGGAGACATCGTTCAGGTATACCCGAATCCCCCGAATCATTATCCGGAAAATATCGTGTTAAAGAGCGGAGTCACCGTTGAAGGGGTTGAAGCGGGGGCAACAAAAATTGTTGGCATTGGTTCCGGAGCGGTTGTCACGATGACAAGTGGCGCCAGTATCATCAATATGACGATTGGAAATGCCAGTTCTACCGGAATCTATATATCCGGAGTGACAGGCACAAATATTACCAATAATCTGATTGTCGGAAACCTCACAGGCATCAATTGCTCGTCATCGTCAAACCTGACGATTACAAACAATGTTGTTGACGGCGGCGGCACCGGGGTCGTCTGCTCGGGCGCCATTTCAAATATGATCTTCGAGAATAATATTGTTTCTAACAATTCAACAGGGATCAACTTTTCCGGCGTATCTTCAGGAATTTCCAGCAATTACAATGACATCTATAATAATGGCTCAAATGTGTATATGTTCGGTCCTAATGACTTGCTTGGGAGCCCGAACCCGATATTTGTCGCGCCGCAGATAAATGATTATCATCTGCAAACAGGTTCTCCATGCATAGACGGCGGAGATCCGGCGCCACAATACAATGACAAGGAGGTTTCGATCACGCTGATCGATCATACCCGCAATGACTGCGGCGCTTATGGCGGGCCCCAGAGAGACACCACCCCTTTTCAGATCCAACATGTTGTGGCAACTCCTGGAACCAACTCGATCACTTTATCCTGGAATGCCAATCTTGCCTATGATATTGCTGCTTATAATATCTTTTTTGATAACCAGATCCACACCATGACGAACGATATTCCATATCCACTTTATAACAATTCCGTCAATGTCTCCCCCACTAGTGCAAACTGTTCCTTTACGCCCGTACCCCCCAGCTGTACCGTCTCCTTAACGCTTCCTGCGCCCAACAATCTTCAAGTCGGCTTTGGTGATCAGGAGCTCTTCTTCAATTGGGCGGCCCCCTCCGGTTTCAACCTGACAACCGGGTACAATCTTTATTTCGAAGCAACTACGGCCTCCCAGTGGACGACGGTCCCTGTTGGCAACGTAACTTCTTATACATTGTCAGGATTGACAAATGGGGTGGTGTATAACGCCTATGTCACGGCTGTCTCGCTGCCGGGCTATTTTATCAATATTACATCGCTCGACAGCTATACCACTCCCCATCAGAGTGATTTTCTGAATCCGGATGTGGGTGTTACGATAAATGGCGGGGCCGCGAGCGAAAGTCCCCATTCGGCTACTGTCAGCGATTTTCCTGAAGCGCTCGCTCCTTTTCCGAATCTTCCAAATCAGGGGGGCTGTTTTATCGCTACGGCGGCTTATGGTTCTCCGTTGGAGCCACAAGTTAGGCTCCTCCGGCTTTTTCGCGACAGGTATCTCGTGCCTTACCCTTGGGGGAGGCAATTTATATTATGGTACTATCGCCACAGTCCCGGATGGGCAGACTTTTTAAACCGTCACGATTGGTTGAAACCGGCCGTCCAGGCCGGATTGATTCCGGCGGTCGGACTCTCCTATTTCTTGGTGATCATGACTGTCGCTCAAAAACTTCTGATTCTTTTCACTGGTTTATGCAGTCTGGGCGGCGGTCTGGTTCTGGCGCAAAAGATGAAATGGATCAGTAAATGAAGTTTCTTCGACCAATCCTGCTGGGAACCATGATTCTGACATTTTGGGCCGGATCGACTCAAGGGGCCCCGCTTGCTTCCTGGTCGGTCAGTCTCAAATTGGGAGAATATCAGCCCGCCGCCGACGGCTTTAGCGCTCAATACCCGCCCCAGGCCTTTCGGGGAGATATTGAGCTTGGGTACAAAATTTCCAGACAAGTTGAAGCAGGAGTGAGCGTCGGCTATTTTTCCGACAACGCCCCCGTCTATTCGGTTTCAGGCCGGATCAGCGCTTTAAACCAGGAGTTGACCCTGATTCCAACTCAGATTTATTTGACCTACCAGATTTTTTCGGACGACAACCAGTTTTTAGTTCCCTATATCGGGGGCGGCTATACGCATATTACTTATCGGCATTCGGTAGAGGGGGAAGATGCAGCGTCAGGAGGGATCGCTGGCTATCATCTGCGCGGAGGGCTAAAGATCCTCCTCAACAGGTTTGAACCCGATAGCGCAAGGAAGCTCTATGAC
>DATNMI010000060.1:0-2273 GCA_035602375.1 Nitrospiria bacterium
CTTCGATGCAACCTTCAATCCACCAGCCGTCGAGAACACTGAGGCTCGGCACTCCGTTGAATGCGGCCTTCATTCCGCTGGTTCCTGAGGCCTCGAGGGGGCGCAGAGGGGTATTTAACCAGATATCGGCGCCGGAAACCATGGCAAGGGCAAGCTCCAAATCGTAGTTGGGCAAAAACACCGCTGGAACAAATCCGGATAGTTTTCCGATATGATCATGAAGAAGTTCGATTAATCGCTTTCCTTCCTTATCACGGGGATGGGCTTTCCCCGCCATAACAATCTGAAAGGGAAATTTCCGGCTAATGGCCTTTAACCACTCCAGATCAAAAAAAAGGAGGTCAGGCCGCTTATAGGCGGTCATCCGCCTCGCGAACCCAAGAATGGGAATGTCGGGGTTCAGTTGCACCCCTTTCAATGCGTTTACTTTTTCAATCAGCTCTCTTTTGGCCTGCAGATGCGCCGTCCAGATCGCCTGGTCAGGAATCTGATCGACCCGCACAAGCATCCCGGGCTCGTGGCACCAACCGGGAATGTACTGGGTATAGAGATCCGCGAAGGACCGATGGGCCCAGGTGAAAGGATGCACCCCGTTTGTCACAGCCTCCACATGGTAACCTGGAAACATCCGGCGGGAAGTCGCCGCGTGGCTGTTTGCAACGCCATTGATATGTCCGCTCAGCTTCAGGGCAAGAAGAGTCATGTTCAAGTTCTCCTCCCCCGCGAGAGATTTCAAAAACGGAAATTCAATAAAGTCCCCCAAAATGTTTTTCACCAGATCATAGGAGAATTTGTCTTGCCCTGACTCAACCGGAGTATGCGTTGTAAAATTGCATAACTCCCTGACCCGCAGAATATTATAGGGAACTTCCCCGGGCCTTACATCTCCAGGGGGAAAAGAATGACGGCGGAGAAGTTCGAGTCCAAGAAACGCGGAGTGGCCCTCATTCAAATGAAAATGCCGTATCCGGAAACCAAGGGCGTGAAGGATGCGGACTCCGCCGATGCCAAGAACGATTTCCTGCTTGAGACGATAAGACTCATCTCCTCCATAAAGATAATGCGTCAGCTCCCGGTCATCTTTCCGGTTTTCATCAAGATCGGTATCCAGAAGAATGATCGGGATTTTCCCTCCCATCGCCCCTTCGAGGATAAAGAGCCAGCTTCTGATCCAGACCTCCCTCCCTTCAATCAGTACAGCGATCTTGGCCCCTTGAGGAACAGCGTATTTCGCGGGGTCCCAGAAATCCTCTTTTTCAACCTGCCTGCCGGCAGAATCGATCTCCTGGCGGAAATAACCGGCCCGGCTGACAAGGCTTACCGCCACGATTGGAAGATTAAGATCAGCGGCCGACCGGATTGAATCCCCCGCAAGGACCCCCAGGCCGCCGCTGTAAATCGGAATTTCATTCCGGATAGCGATTTCCATCGAGAAATAGGCGATACGCGGCTCTTTTGTAAACTCGTTGATCATGAAGTCTCTCGAAAAACCTGACTCTCTATTTATTTTAATTTTCTCATCTGAATGGTGCGAGATTCAACTTTTTAATTAAAAACGCCGCCCGAACTTTCTTATCAGACCGGAACTGTGCTAGAATTTGGCCGGCGTATATTTTTACGCCAATCTGTTTTTTAGAATAAGCAAAGGAGTAAAGTTTTGGCGCCTGATTCATCCGGGAATAATATCCCTTTTGAAAAAATCGGTTCAGATCCGGCATCCATCAAACGTTCGCTGGGAAAGCATCTGGTCCATTCTATGGGCAAACTGCCGAGCATGGTGACGGAACTTGACTGGTTTACCAGCACAGCCTATATGTTACGGGACCGTTTAATTCAGCGCTGGATTGAGACCTTCCCGAAATATCAACAGAAAGAATCCAAAATTGTCTATTACCTGTCGCTGGAATTCCTGATAGGGAGATCCTTGACCAACGGTCTCATCAATATGGGGTTAGAAGACGTGTCCCGCCAGGTATTGTATGAGATGGGACAAAATCTCGAAAAGCTCTGCGAAGCCGAAGTGGAAGCCGCTCTGGGCAATGGCGGCCTGGGGAGGCTTGCGGCGTGCATATTGGATTCAATGGTCACACTTGGCCTGCCAGGTTACGGCTATGGGATCAGATACGAATATGGCATGTTCAAACAAAAAATCGAGCAAGGCCAGCAGGTTGAACATCCTGAAAACTGGCTGCGCAATGGAAATCCCTGGGAGTTTCAGCATTCGGAAGTCCTTTATGTGGTCAAATTTTATGGTCGTGTTCAGGAAACCAATG
>DATNMI010000481.1:0-1831 GCA_035602375.1 Nitrospiria bacterium
CCGCCATTTTCAGGACCTGACCCCCGTCGGCTGGTACCTTGAGGACTACCATATTCTCCAAGGAACAAGAGAAGAGGGCTTTAATGCCGCGGCACGCCGCCATTTAAAACTCTCCGGAATTCCTGTTGAAAACTCCAAAGGGGAATGGGGCCTGGGACAGCATGAGCTCAACATCCGCTATTCCGAAGTCCTTGAAATGGGAGACCGCCATGCCATTTATAAGCAATGTCTCAAAGAGGTCGCCGACCGGATGGGCCTGAGCGTGACTTTTATGGCCAAGTTTGCCGCCAACCAGGCCGGCTCCAGCTCCCATCTTCATTTAAGCCTCTGGAAGAAAAATGAGAATGTCTTCCCGGGAGACAAAAAACTGGGCCGGGTCTCCTGTTCTGACACCTTCCGCTGGTTTCTGGGCGGATGGATGGCCCATCTCCCGGAACTGATGGTCTTCTACGCGCCAACCATTAATTCGTACAAAAGATATCAAAGCGGTTCCTGGGCCCCTACCCGTCTGGCCTGGAGTTATGATAACCGGACGGGCGGGTTCCGGGTGGTGGGAAAGGATCAAAGCCTCCGGATCGAGTGCCGCATCCCGGGCGCCGACGTGAACCCTTATCTTGCCTATGCCGCGGCCCTCGCCTCCGGCCTTGACGGGATTAAAAAGAAGATCGAGCCTCCCCCGATCTTTGAGGGAGACATTTACGCCGCAGAATCGCTCCCCAGGGTTCCCAAAACCCTCCGGGACGCGATCGCCCTTTTTGGCGAGAGCCGTTTTGCAAAGGAAGCGCTGGGAGAAGAAGTCGTAGAACATTATCTCCATTTTTACAAAACGGAGCAGGAGGCCTACGACAAGGCGGTGACCGACTGGGAACGGCAGAGATATTTTGAACGGATCTGATACTTTCTGGAAGGAGAAATCATGCGATTAAAAGAGAAGGTAGCGCTCGTTACGGGAGGGGGAGCCGGAATCGGACGGGAGACCGCGCTCCTTTTTGCGAAAGAAGGGGCCAAAGTGGTGGTGGCAGACCGGGACGCGGCCGCAGGAAAAGAGACAGTCAAAATGATTGAATCGGAAGGGGGAAAAGCGGTCTTTGTCCCCGCCGATGTCTCTAAAGGCAAAGATTGCGAAAATATGGTCGCCACTGCCGAAAAGACCTTTGGAAAGCTTGATATTCTCTTTAACAATGCCGGTATCATGCACAGTCAGGATGACGACGCGATCAATACCAGCGAAGAGGTCTGGGACCTGACCATGTCGGTCAACCTGAAGAGTATTCTTCTCGGATGCAAGTATGGAATTCCGGCGCTCCGGAGGGCAGGCGGTGGATCGATTATCAATACCGCTTCTTTTGTCGCCATGCTGGGGGCGGCAACGCCGCAGGTTGCCTACACCGCCAGTAAGGGGGGGGTCCTGGCGGTCAGCCGGGAGCTTGCCGTGATTCATGCCCGGGAGAAAATCAGGGTTAACGCTCTTTGCCCCGGCCCGCTCCGGACGGAGCTCTTGATGAAGTTTTTGAATACCGAAGAGAAGAAAAAACGGAGAATGGTTCATATTCCCATGGGACGGTTTGGCGAGGCAAAAGAGATCGCAAAGGCGGTTCTTTTTCTCGCCTCTGACGATGCATCGTATGTGACAGGCACCGCGTTGATGGTGGATGGGGGGATCACGGCGGCCTATGTCACGCCGGAATAAAAAAAGGGTATAGGGTGTAAGGGCACAGGGGGATAAGGGAGAATATAGAGGAGAAAGAAATGGCTAAGAGAGAAAAGCTCAAGGTAATCAACCCCTACAACCAGAAGGTTGTCGCTGAGTTCTCTTGGGACAGCTCGGCTT
>DATNMI010000484.1:0-2152 GCA_035602375.1 Nitrospiria bacterium
CCCCTGCGTGTTGTGTTTCAAGCGATCGGATCTCCGCTCCGCTGATGTCGCCATGTCCAATTTCATGGGCCCCGGCAACCTCAGATTCATGGCCTTCTTCCGTTCTCAGATCTTTGCCGTTCTCTTTTTCCACTTCACCAACAGCATGCTCCGTATGACCGGATCTGGGGTTATGATCCGCGATGGAGGTCACTGCGGTATCCCGTCCGGAATCGGGACCGTCGGCATCAGGACTTGCCTGAGCGGTCATGACGGCGACGCCTGATAGAAAACCTATGGCGATTAAAAGAGTGAACAGTTTCTTCATCATAATTTAAACCTCCCCAAATTTATTAAGATACCTCTCTACGTATCTTTCCTGATCTGTATTGTACCAAGCGAGCACGAATTTTTCCAGGGAAAGCGACTACCGGATTAATCTCCCCTTTCTACCCCGCCATAAATAGAGTGCCGGACTGGCCACAAAGATTGAAGAATAGGTGCCCACTACGACGCCGATCAACAGGGCGAATGAGAAATCATGAATCACCTCCCCCCCGAAGAAGAAGAGTGCGACCAGGACCAGGAAAACGGTCAGCGAGACTACGATCGTGCGGCTCAATACCTGATTGATCGCCTTGTTAATCACGACATCGAGCGGCTCTTTGTTCCGGAGACGGAGGTTTTCCCGGATCCGGTCAAAGACCACGACGGTATCCGTCAGGGAGTAACCGGCAAGGGTCAAAAGAGCTGTAACAATGAGAAGGGTGATCTCATGGTTCAATAGATAAAAGATACCCAGAACCGCAAGAACGTCATGAAATGTAGCGATGGCCGCGGCGACGCCGAACCGGAACTCAAACCGGAACGCGATATAGATCACAATCCCGATCATGGCCAAAGTGACCGCCAGAGAGGCGTCCTTCTGAAGCTGATTTCCAATGGTCGGCCCGATCTCTTCCGTGCTTTCAACCGTAAATTTATTATCAGGAATTTCCTTCGAAAGGATAGCCACAATCTGGTCGGCCACTTTCTCCTGGATAGTCGTCACCGTTTTAACCCGGATCAGCAATTTATTTCCGTCTTCAAATTCCTGCAGTTCCGCCCCCTTGAGGCCGTTTTTTTCAAGGGCCAGCCGGGCATCCTCTATTTTTACCGCCTTGTCAAACTTCATTTCAACAGCGGTTCCACCCACGAAATCGATTCCCATATTGGCTTTGCCCGCCCAGATTGCAATCAGGGCGATCATTCCAAGAAGAACCAGAGCTCCCGAGAATAGAAAAGCGATGTTCCGTTTACCGATAAAATCAATTTTGGTCTTTCCTAATAATTCGAACATGAATTTCTCCAGATTTTCTTTTGACCCCTCTTCCTCCCCCTCAAGGGGGAGGAAGAGGGGTGGGGAGTTTGTCATACCCGCTGAAGCGGGATTCCCGTTTTTTAACCCTTCATCCCTTCAAAGTTTCAACCGCCCCTAGATGCTTAACCTCTCTAGCTTCTTTCTGGAATTGATGACGTCAAAAACCACCTTGGTCCCTACGAGGGAGGTGAAAAGGTTGATCAACACGCCGAGGCTTAAAGTAACGGCAAACCCCTTGATCGGCCCTGTGCCGAAAATAAACAACACGAAAGCGGTAATGAGCGTGGTCACATGGGAGTCGATAATGGTCAAAAAGGCCTTGTCATAACCCGAATCAATCGCCATCCGGACCGTTTTCCCGGTGCGGAGCTCTTCCCGGATCCGCTCAAAAATAAGAACGTTGGAGTCGACCGACATGCCAATCGTCAAAATGATTCCCGCAATGCCTGGGAGGGTCAGCGTCGCGTTCAGCGCCGCAAGCGCCCCGATCAAAAGAATCACGTTTAATGCCAAAGCAACATCGGCAATCACCCCAGCGAGGCGGTAATAAAATGCCATAAAGAGGACAACCAGCAATGTCCCCCACTTGGCGGCGAGGAAACCCTTGTCGATGGAGTCCTGTCCGAGGGAAGCGCCGACCGTGACATTCTGAATGATCTTGACGGGGGCGGGAAGCGCGCCAGCCCGAAGAATCATGGCCAGGAAAGTCGCTTCTTCGGGCGTGAAACTCCCGGAAATCTGCGCGCGTCCGCCTGAAATTCTGTCCTGGATGACCGGGGCGGAATAGACCACATTGTCAAGAATGATGGCAAG
>DATNMI010000488.1:0-4456 GCA_035602375.1 Nitrospiria bacterium
GGAAAAGCTCCATGTTTTAAGAAGATAGAACATTAGAGACCGCCGTTGATTTATTTCACAATCATGCCGTCAAGGAGAGAAACGACGCGTGTTCCGAAACCCAGGGCCTCCCGGCTATGGGTCGCCATCAGGATCGTGATCCCCTTTTCAATGGAAAGGTCCTTTAAAAGGGTGAGGATTTCCGCGCCAAATCTGGAGTCGAGGTTTCCGGTCGGTTCGTCCGCCAGCACAAGGGAGGGGGAATGAACAACGGCTCTGGCAATGGCTGCCCGCTGTTGTTCTCCGCCTGAGAGGTCCCTGGGAAGCCGCGCTCCTTTGCCTGCCAATCCGACCTTTTCCAGGAGTTCCGCCACCCGATGCCCGGCCTCTTTTCCGGAAACGCCGTTCAAAGCCAGGGGAAGGGAGACATTATCATTTACGGAAAGAGAGGGAAGAAGATTGAAAAACTGAAAGACCACCCCGATTTTTTCCCGCCGATAGAGGGTCCATTCCCGATCTGTCATTCTGGAAACCGGGACCCCGCCGATGAGGATCTCTCCCCCGGTCGGAAAATCGAGCCCCCCGACAAGGTTGAGTAACGTGCTCTTGCCGCACCCGCTCGGGCCGATTAAAAGACAGAAGGCCCCGCCGGGAATTTCAAGACTGATGTCCTTTAGCGCAGTGATCTCCTGGGACCCTGACCGGTAGGTTTTTGAGACTTTCCGAAGCTCGATCATCGAAAAGAGGCCTTCAATCTGTCAGACGTTGGTCGGCATGGAGGAGCCTCCACCGGCAAGCGCTTTCTCTGCCGCTTCGGAAAAGGCCTGGTCATGATCATGGTTCAGGGCAAAGAGGCGGCATTGATAGATACGGGCCGGAATATAATCAAAAAACTCCCAGAGCGCCTCTTTTGAAACCTTGCGGGTAGAGGGGTTGTAAATATAGATCTGCTGTTCTCCCATCATGAGCGGATTGATCGGTCGAGGGTCCTGGCCCGGCATGTCGATTCTGAAGACCGCCTTCCTCAGGGAAGGCTCAAGATATTTCACGACCCGTTTCTCAAGAGTCTCCGCATCGATCATGGTGCTCCCTTTTTCAGGGTTTTTCAGGGAGAGAATCGTTTCAAAAGCCATTTTCCATTTGACCTTCCGGTTGAGGATCTGGTCCCATTCCTGGCCGAGCGCCGCCTTTGCCCGGTCATTGGACCCTTTCCATTTTCGAACTTCCTCGAACAGAGACCAGTCGGTCAGGAGAAGGTAGTCCGCCATATTCTCCAGCGGATTTTTCGCCATGATCTGCTCAATGGTCGGCTGAAAAATCTCTTTTAAATGAAGGTCGATCGCCCGGGTGGTCCTGTGATAATAGACATTGGAGTACATGTAAAGGCGGCTGTTGAGGAACATGCTGAGGGCCGGAAATCCGGAGCGGTGGAGCGTCAGACCCTTTTCAGTGAAAAAGGTGTAATGGATCAGCCGGTCCAAGTCTACCGGCCCGATCGCCACGCCGCACATGTAGGCGTCCCGAAGCACATAATCGAGATTGTCGGCGGTGTAGATTCCCCCCAAGAGCGGTTGAAGAAACGTCAGCCAGGCGGGGAAATTCTTTTTATCCTTTTGATAATCTTTTTTAATCAAAAAGGCGATCTGCTCCGGCACCAGTTTTTCTCCGGCGCGAAAAGGACCGGAAGGGCTTCTCCTGATCTTTTTAATCATCGGCCCGAGTTCGTCAACGATAATTCTCTGGCTGATATCCTCATGGGTCAGATGAAATTTTTCAAGAAAATTATGATCAAAGAAATGGCAGAACGGCCCATGGCCTGAATCATGGAGGAGGGCGGCAATCCTCAGGACCTCTTCAATATATTCTGCGGAGGGAGGGTTCTTGATCACCGCCTGAAGGGACGGATAGAGCCTCTTTGCAAACCGGCCGGCCACATGCATTGCCCCCAGAGAATGGGGAAACCGGGTATGTTCCGCGCAAGGGTAGACCCAACGGGCGCTCTGAAGCTGATAAATATACCGGAGCCGCTGAACCCATGGGGTGTCTATAATGTCCTTTTCGGTCACCTCTTCCGGATGGCCGGAGGCTGGAATCGTAAAAGGAATATATTCATGGATGGGGTCGGCGAACATGGCGACCCCCTCGTAGGCCTGCTTCCAGGTCATTTTTTCCCCCGGGACGTTGGTGAATATGCGATTTCAGGACAAAAACAGGAGGGCTAACGCCTGTTTCGCTTATTATGATGACTTTTTTTGCTTTGTCAATTCATTATGTTTCGCCGGGCGATAAAGGGCAGAATTCGAGCAAAAATTGAAAAATGAAACATCTGTTTTAAAGGTGCAACAGGTTTAAGAAGCGCATTAATTTATAACATATTGAAATTATATAATAATTCTATATTTAAAATATGGCACGCACCTTGCATATATTAATGCACATCAACAACCTAACGCAGAGGGGGGAATAAAAATGGTGACCGTAAAAGAGATGATGACAAAGAACCCGGTTAAAGTGGAAGCAGACAAAACAGTCCGCGAAGCGATTAATATCATGGCAGAAAAGAACCTTGGAAGCCTGCTGGTATACAAAGGGAACAAGCTTGTAGGCCTTCTGGAAGAAGGCGACATTATCCGCAATGTTCTCAACAAGGATTTAAACACTTATGTGGTCACGGTTGAAACGGCCATGTCGGTGCCCTTTGTCATTGACGAAAAAAAGACCGATAACGAGGCCAATGAACTGATGTTTCAGAATCGGGTGCGCCACCTTGCCGTCACCAACGGCGAACAGATCACCGGCATTGTTTCGATGCAGGACCTGATCCGTCCGGTTTACACCGGAAAATCGATCTGGGTTTAAGCCTATGAAATCAATCTTCGTCGCAATCGGCATCGCGGCCGGAGTTTTAATGGCGCTGGCACATAAACTCCGGTCGCCCGAAAATTTAAAGTCTGTCCCAGTCCCGGCCTGGACCCGTTTGAAGAAAAAAATCTGATGTTTTTATTCCATGTCTCTCAAATCAACCGTTGAGAGACATGATCGGCCAGGAGCAGCCCCCGCTCCGACAGATGAAAAAGGTCACAGTTTTCTTCCTGGAGAAGCCCCTCTTTTGACAGCTCGGACAACATAGGAAGCACGGCGGGGAAAAATGGACGGAAGGCCGCCTTCATCTGAGAGAGCCGCACGCCGGAACATTTTCTCAGTCCAAAAACCAGCGCTTCTCTGAACTGTTTTTCGGGCGCCAGGCGCTCCGGAGATTCCGCGCCAGACCCCTCCATCTCGACCTTTCGAATATATCCGTCCACTGACTCGACATTTGAAAAATGGGTTTCTCCCAGATACGACGAAGCGGAAGCCCCAAACCCCAGAAACTCCCCTTGCGTCCAGTAAAGAAGATTATGCCGGCAATCAAAGCCTTCCCTCGCGTAATTTGAAATCTCGTAATGACGATATCCGGCTTCCAGGATTTTTTTCCGGGCTGAAAGGTACATTGCCGCCTGGGTCTCCTCATCGGCCTCCCTGAATTTTCCCTTTTCCCTCAAATAGTGGAAAACCGTATCTTCTTCAATCGTCAGTCCATAAATCGAAAGATGTTCAGGCCCCATGCCAATCGCCTCTTCAACCTCCTCTTCCCAACGGCCGAGGGTCTGACCCGGCATTCCGTAAATCAGATCAAGCGCGATATTATCAAACCCTTCCGCTCTTGCCTGGCGGTAAGCCGTTTTTGATGCCTCCGGGCCATGTCCCCGGTTCATGGCCAAAAGGTCTTCCTCCGAAAAAGATTGAACGCCAAGGGTCAAGCGGTTAAAACCGGACTGGCGGAAAATCCCGAGGTCCTTTTGCGACAGGGCGCCCGGATGCGCCTCCAGAGAGATCTCGGCATCCGGAGAAACCTGAAAATGCCGCCTGATCTCTTCGATAAGCGGAGGAATTTCTTCCGGTACCAGCGTAGGGGTTCCCCCTCCCAGGTAGAGGGTCTCTGCCTCATACCCTTTCAGTAGCGGGCTCTTTCCATAAAAACGGATCTCGCGCTTCAGCGCATCCAGATAGCGATTGACAGAGGGGGCATGGTAAACATGGGTTCCAAAAGAACAAAAATGGCAACGGGTCGGACAGAAAGGAAACTGGATAAAGATGCCGATTTTTTTCATAAGCCCCGATCCGGCGTTTTAAAAAGGGTTCCGGAACAAAAAACAAGTTTTGCGGTTTCGGCGGGAAGCGGCTCCCCTTTTCCTTTTAACTCCTTCAGATGCTCCCGCAATGACAGAAGGTCGTCATAATGATCGACATCAAACCATTCCGGGAGGCGCGCATGGTTCACGCCTCTATTTTTCAGCTTTTCAATGGTATGACTGAACACCGACGGCGTACTCCAGGCAATCCCTGAGAATAGATCGGGAACGCTCCCTCTGATCCCCAGAAGATAGTAACCGCCGTCCCTGCTGGGGCCGATGACGACAGGGTCTGATTCCAGATG
>DATNMI010000062.1:0-3107 GCA_035602375.1 Nitrospiria bacterium
CCGCTTCAAGAGGTTGTCGCCTCTGATAATGACGAGCTCTGGGTTGAGTTTGAGCTCCAGGACGACCAGACGGAAATCCGGTCGGTGGAGGTCCTCTGTATTAAGGCAAGCCCCCAGATGATCCCATTCTATGTCCCCAAAGACTAAAGCGACGAAAAGACGCAGGCGGGAGCCCGGGATAAAAGTTGACTTTTGCATCTCAAACCTGCTATCTTTCGCCCTTTAATTTCTTTTTTTCTGGAGAAAAGTTTTGATTAGAAGCGTCGTTTCAAAAAGGTATGCGAAGGCGATTTTTGATCTGGTTCTCTCGATGTCAAAGGAGGACCCTTCCGCCATGAACGCGTTAGACATCCTGAAAGACATTTCAATTTCAATCGATCAGAACCCTCCGCTTAAGAACATTCTCTTTAATCCTTCCTATGGCACGGAAGAAAAAAAGAAAGCCCTCGCCGCGATTCTAAAGGCTTCGCCCTTCCAAACGATTCCCACGGCGGCCGGAATTTCCTTAAGAAATTTCTTCTTCCTTCTCATTAAAAAGAACAAGCTGGCGCTGCTGACCGACATTCTCGAGCGGATTGAAGAGTTAAAGGCGGGTTTAAGCCGGACCACCCCCGTCACCCTGACCATCGCGCGGAATTTAAGCGGCGAAGAACAGGAAATCTGTCATCAAAAAATAGAAACGGTTCTCGACCGCAGGATCATGTTAACGGTTAAGATTGTGCCGGAAATCCTGGGCGGGGTCATCATGCAGATCGGATCAAAAGTTTTCGACGCCAGCGTAAAAATGAGACTTTCCCGCCTCCGGGACAGTCTGATTAAAGGAGTTTAAATGCAAATTAAAGCGGAAGAAATTACAGAAATATTAAAAAAACAGATCAAGGATTTTAACCAGACCGTCGACGTCGCGGAAGTTGGGTATGTTCTCCAGGTGGGAGACGGCATTGCCAAAGTGTACGGCCTTGAAAACGCCATGGCGGGAGAACTGGTCGATTTTTCAAACGACATCTTCGGAATCGTGCTCAACCTTGAAGAGGACAGCGTCGGGGTGGTGATCCTGGGAAGCGACCTGAAGATCAAGGAAGGGGACCGGGTCAAAAGGACCAGCCGGATCGCCGAACTTCCCGTAGGAGAAGCGCTCGTCGGCCGCGTGGTCAGCGCGCTCGGGGAACCGCTCGATGGAAAAGGTCCGATCGCATCAAAAACGTTCGGAAAAATCGAGGTCATCGCCCCGGGAATCGTAGATCGCCAGTCTGTGAAGGAACCGATGCAGACAGGAATCAAGGCGATTGACGCCATGATTCCGATCGGAAGAGGCCAGCGGGAGCTGATCATCGGCGACCGGCAAACAGGAAAAACCGCGATCGCGGTCGATACGATCATCAATCAAAAAGGCCAGAACATGATCTGCATCTATGTCGCCGTGGGCCAGAAACAATCGACGGTCGCCAGGGTGGTCAAAACGCTTGAGGATGCGGGCGCTATGGCCTACACCATCGTTGTTGCCGCCAACGCGAGCGATCCTGCCTCCATGCAGTTTCTCGCCCCGTATAGCGGCGCCTCTATGGGGGAATATTTCAGGGACAGCGGAAAGCACGCCCTGATCATTTACGACGACCTGACCAAACACGCCGCCGCGTATCGCCAGATATCGCTTCTTCTAAGGCGGCCGCCGGGGCGCGAAGCCTACCCGGGCGATGTATTTTATGCTCATTCCCGGCTTTTGGAGCGCGCCGCGAAGATGAGCCAGGAAAAGGGAGGGGGCTCGTTGACTGCCCTGCCCATCATTGAAACCCTCGCGGGCGACGTTTCGGCCTACATTCCAACCAACGTGATTTCCATTACCGACGGCCAGATATTTTTGGCCAGCGATCTTTTTTATTCCGGCATCCGTCCGGCCATTAACGTCGGCCTTTCGGTTTCCCGCGTCGGCGGATCGGCCCAGATCAAGGCGATGAAACAGGTAGCCGGGACCCTTCGGCTCGATCTGGCCCAATACCGGGAAATGGCCGCCTTTGCCCAGTTCGGGTCGGATCTTGATAAAGCGACCCAGGCCCAGCTGAGCCGGGGGGTCCGTCTTGTGGAGCTTCTCAAGCAGGACCAGTACCGGCCGCTCTCCGTGGAACAACAGGTCATTTCCATTTTTGCCGGAGTCAATGGATTCCTGGACGATCTTCCGGTCAGCAAAATCCGCCTTTTTGAAGAGGAGTTCCTCTATTATATGGACACCCGGCAGAAAAGCCTTAAAGAGGAGATTGCCCAGAAAAAGGCCCTCGACCCCGCCCTGATCGAAAAACTGAAAAAATCCCTGGAAGAATTCAAACAAGGCTTCCAGACGAGCTAAAAAATGCCAAGCCTCCAATCGATCCGCCGGCGGGTAGCGTCGGTCAAAAATACCCAAAAGATTACCAAAGCCATGAAGCTGGTCTCTGCCTCGAAACTGCGCAGGGCGCAGGAGCGGGTGCTGACCGCCCGCCCTTACGCGAAAAAAATGGCCGAGGTTCTCGGTTCGCTGGGGGCTTACACCAACCGTGAGTACCACCCGCTTCTCCAGAAAAGAACGGTCAAACAGGCTGAAATCATTGTCCTGAGTTCCGACCGCGGCCTCTGTGGCAGTTTTAATGTCAATATTCTCCGGAAGGCTCTAGAACAATTCCAGACCGTTTCAGCTTCAGTCCCGAATGTCACATTCAATGTCATTGGACGGAAGGGGCGGGACTTTATCCGCCGCCGCGCCCTTTCCATCCGCAAGGAATGGACCGGATTTTCAGACAAGGTCAAATATGAAAATGCCTCTGAAATCGGAAAAGAGCTGATTGCCGAATATTTAAAAGGGACTTTTGACGAAGTTTACCTGATCTATGGAGAGTTTAAATCAGCCATCCAGACCCGGATTGTCGTGGAGAAACTCTTTCCTGTCGGAGACTTTACCCCATCGGAAGGGACCATTGAAGGCTCATTTATCTATGAGCCGGAGGAGGAAGAGGTGTTAGAAGCCCTCCTTCCACGCTATATTGAAAGCCAGATATTCAGGGGATTGCTTGAATCAGCGGCAAGCGAGCAGGGCTCGCGAATGATGGCCATGGACTCGGCCAGCCGGAACGCCAAGG
>DATNMI010000503.1:0-4085 GCA_035602375.1 Nitrospiria bacterium
CGTCCGATCTCAAACAGTTTTTCTCCCGAAAGGCGAAAGACCAACACCCGATGCGCCCCTGAATCGACCACATACAGGACTTTCTCGGCGGCATTCACCGCGATTCCGGCCGGCCTGACAAATTCGGCCGGAAACACCCGCATAAAAACCCCGTCCGGACTGAACTGAAAAACCCTTTTCCACCCCGAATCGGAAACATAAAAGCTCCCGTCAGAATCGAGTGCGATTCCGACCGGGACATCAAGCCGTCCCCCGGGAATTTTAAAAACCTGACGGTATTTCTTCTGTTCCGTGTCAAAAAAGTGGACCACCTGGGACCCCGTATCGGTGATAAAAACCTTTCCTCCGGAAGCAGCGGAAATGGCGTAAGGCCTCAACATGACCGGTTTTTCTTCCTCTCCAAAGAGGAAGTCCTTTACTTTTCCAAAAAATCCTTTTTTGGGTTCCACATCTTTTGCCCCTTCCAGCTTCCCCTCATATTGAATTTTCGGGGAGTCGGGAGGAAGCGGCCAGAAAAGATCCGCCACCTTTTTCTCCGGCGTGGCACAACCAGCCATCATGCCGCAAACCACCGTCAATAGGGCCATCCTCCTGCTCCAGTCAAGAAAAACTCGCCGCATCATCAAAAAGGCCGGACCGCCCTGACCATGAACATCTGGTTGACGCTCTGGATCTGGGACGTTTCGGTCTGTAAAAACTGATATTCCGCGGAAAGCGACATCAGCCCGATCTGTTGCGTCAGCCGGGAGCTTCCGTCAAAGGTCTTCTGGCTCTGGGTGATCGACGCGTCCGTGTAAAGTTCCTTCAAATTTACGGTCCAAAGCGCTGTCCTCCAGACACGAAACTGCGAAAGGAGATTAATCGACGCGGTATTCACCGTGTTATCGTAAACGGCCTGAACATACTCCAGATGGGAGTAAGCGCCGATCAGGGAAAAAGCGCCCAGAAACTGGTACTGGGCCTGAATATCCTCTGAGAGCGACTGGCCATCGAGACCGAAACCGGTGGTCTGAACATAAGTGATGCCAAGACTGGTCATCAGAGTGTCGGCGTAAAAAATAAGGTCTCTGAAGTTCCGGGTCTCCGCATTCGTGGAAATCCGGGTCTCCCTTTGTTGACCTGAGAAAACAGGGGTTTCCCGATTAATCTGGGTGAATGAACCGTTGACTGCCACATGGATCAAGTTAGTCTGGGTATTGTCCACTCCCCCGGAGACAGAGGTTGTGATATCGGTGGTTTCCCCTTGGTCCGGAGAATGATTTTTACCCAGACTTGCCCCTGCCCCGCCGGTGACCCGGATCAGGGGAAGAACCTTTAAATAGGAAACGTTACCATTGGCCGAACCGAAGTAATTCCGGGTCTCAACGCCGCCTGCCTCTACGCGGGTCATCCCTCCCCCGGCGCCTCCCGTAACGGTAAGCCCGAAAGAAGGGCGGTAATTAACGGCGGAACTGCCGAAAAGAGAATCGGTGGAACCCGTCCCGGTATCAAATACTGAAATCTGGGCATTGTTAAACAGATCGAGTTTGCCTGTCGGGTGAAAATTGAGTCCCAAGGCATTGAGATATCTCCGGTAGGCAGTATCTCCCGGAGACTCGATGTAATCGGCCCGGTAGGATCCATCCCAGAATTTGTTCGGATTGTAATTCAAATTGACCCCGGCGGCGTTTTCCATAAAATAATTGGCTCCTGAAACATTCCCGCCGCGGGTGGTCAGGTTTGCATAGGACCCCATGTTGAGCGCCGGAGTCACTGAGCCATTCATATTTAAATTGACCCCATGCCCCCAGGTATCCCCCAGGTTTTCGGTCTTCGTCTGGTTGTAAAGGTAGCGGGCGCCTAAATTATAATTTCCGGCCTTTCCTCCGGTATCCACCGTTAAATAGTCGCTCTGGGAGACCGGAAATTGCCCCATCGAGGAGCTGTTATAAGCCGTATGAACGCCGTTCACCCCGACCCTGGGCAAAGGACCGATATTGTTTAAAGCCCAGCCGAATCCGTAAGTATCTACCGAGTTGTGAGATTCCAGGTTAAAGCGGTCGTCCTGGAAAGACCTCAATCCATAAAGGGTGAGAGGGTTAGACATCGGAAGGAGCGAAAGGTTGAAATTATAATCTTTCATGACATAGGTGTGTCCCTGCCCCTGCGCAATCCGGTATGAATTATCGGTCTGGTCCTCGGCAAAAGAGCCCCCCGCGCTAAAACTGCCCAATCGGGGATCAAACAGGGGCCTTGAAAACCGCAACTGATACTGTTCTCCAAATGTCCTCGTTGAACTTTTCTGTCCCGCCTGGTCCTGATCGGTATAAGTGTAGGACCCTTCAATTAATCCGGTCACGGCTCCTTCAAACGCGGCCATTCCCTGCCCCGTCAATCCCATCGTATAAATCCCGGTCAAAAAGAACCTTAAAAATAAAGTCGGGGAGAAAAAATGTTTTATACCGGCCATAAAGGGTCGCCAGGAAATGAATAAAATAAAAATAATTAAGACTAATCGGGTTGATAAATTTTAATCTCCGCACGGCTTCTCAAATCACCGATCCATTCCCTGATTCTTTGGCCGGTTTTCTCTTCAATCAATCTATTCCGAAGGAGGGTCTTGTTGATCTCCTCGAAGGTGTATGGTTCCCGGGGGACCATTTCAACAGCCTGGATCAGATAAAACCCGTACAATGTCTGAATCGGACGGCTGACCTCTCCGGTTTTCAATTGAAAAGCCTCCGGTTCAAACTCCGACAACGAGACCCTCCCCGTATATTCAATCTTCAGATCTTTTTTAAGATCCTCCGCTTCCGGACCGGACGCTTCACGGATCAACGCCTCAAACGCTTCCCCCTTCCGGGCCCGGTTTGAAACCTCCAGTGCCTTGTCATAGGCCGCTCTCCATTCGGCGGTCGAGGCGGAAGGGTCTACCGGAAATAAAAGATGCCGCAGACGGACCCCCTCCGGTTTCATAAATTCGTCCCGGTGGTTTTGAAAATAGGCTTTTACCTCATCATCATCCACCTGAACTTTGTCATAGACCTCCCGGACCATCAAATCGTTGGGAGTCAGTTTGCCCTCCATGGCCTTTTGTCTTACAAGTTCGCCGTTGATCAGCCCCTCCAGCGTCTCCTTTCTGATTTCCGACATTCTTTGAGGCGGGAGCTCGCCATGGCCAAGATTGAGCAAAGCTGTTTTCATCTCCTGAAGCAAGAGGCTGACCGGGATCGGAACGCCGTTCACCAGTGCCACAGCTTTCTCTTCTTTTCCAGACCTCCCTTTCTCACTATCAGGGTTCTGCCCCTTCGCAACATCCTGTTCAGCCTCGCCGGCAAAACCGGGGCCGGAAGAGAGAAAAAACAAAAGAAAACCCAACGCGAGAACCGGCCTCATTTTTGATGACAACTCAGACATAAAACGGATCCCGCGTTCCGGTCATTCATGTAAATTCCAGTTAAATTGGCGGCGGCGGCCAGGTCCGGATTCGCCCCCCGCAGAAACCTGGAGTTATTCACTGTCGACGGATTGACAGGATCCGTTGGCGCGGGTTGGCCTCCAGGCCGGCTTGCTTCATGCGGATTATGGCAAGAGGCGCATTCAATATACGGCGTATCAATGCTATTGGTATCGGTTGGATAGGCTCTTAACCGGTCCCTCTTGTCCGGTTGAATCGTGCCAGTCCGGCTAAGCCAGAAAACCTTGTTGGATCCCGGAGTGTGACCATCCACGGCATTGGCCGTGGCCATATGGTTAAAAAGGTCATTAAATTGGGGATCTGTCGTCGGTATGGCAAAGCTGATCGGATGGTCGTCGGAAAGATCGGTTGTCAGGTTTGGAAACGGTTCCGTACCGCCCGACTGATTGCCGAGCGCTACGCCATTGGCGTCAAAAAAGATAAAACCGCCGAAATTACTATTGGCCCGTTGACCCGCTTTAAAAGTTTTCGTGGTTGGATCAACCGCAGGTCCGGCAAAGTTCACGCCTGCGGAGATGCCGGGTCCGCCGCTCCCGGTCTTGTTTTGCGCAATGTAACCCCCGGAACCGGGAGCGTTAATCAGGGCGTCAAACGCGATCGTTCCATCATGGCAGGAGAGGCATGCAAG
>DATNMI010000468.1:0-3520 GCA_035602375.1 Nitrospiria bacterium
TACCCGCCTACGGATCGGTGAAATAATTCCAGGATCTAAGTCGCCTGATGAAAGATATGTTCTGCTACTGGCTTTCCTTCTTTTAAGTGCTCTACAAGAATCCGGTCGAAAACCTCCGACGTCACGCCGTAATACCAGACCCCATCCGGCTGGATCGCAACAATCGGCCCCCCTTTGCAGACGGCAAAGCAGCTGCACCGGGTTCGTTTGACCCGAAGACTCCCGTCGTCCAGTCCATGGAGTTTGAGCTTCTCGCCGATGGTCTTAAAGAGCGTTTCGGCTTCTCCCTGAGTACAGCGCGGGCCGGTGCAGACCAGCATATGAAAGTTGTACGGTTTGATTGAAGGCTTTTCGGGGTTCGGCATGCTGTCCATCATTTTCTCCTTTTCCATTAGGAATTGATGGTACTCCAACAGCCTGCCGGGGTAAATAAATGAATAAAAAAGAGGAGACCTCACGAAAGGTGCTGATTTATAATGACTAAAGGAAGTAAATTATAACCTTTGAGCTTTCAGCTTTGAGCCGGAGTACCTTTACAAAATGAATTCGAAAAATGAAATGAAAACCCTTAATGCATTAAAATTTGACAATCGCTTTACCCGCGAACTCCCCGCTGACCCTGAAGGGGCCAACTTCCGCCGCCAGGTCTCAGGCGCCTGCTACTCCCGTGTCGCTCCTAAAAAGGTGACAAAGCCGGAGCTGGTTGCCTATGCGCCAGAAATGGGAGAGGCGCTTGGTTTCACGAAGGAGCTCTGCGAATCCGATGATTTTACCCAGGTCTTTTCCGGCAACCGGTTGTTGCAGGAGATGGATCCGTACGCCATGTGCTATGGAGGCCATCAGTTTGGATCCTGGGCCGGGCAGTTGGGGGACGGCCGCGCCATCAACCTCGGGGAGGTTGTTAATCAACGGGGAGAGCGATGGGCGTTGCAACTTAAAGGGGCTGGCCCCACCCCCTATTCCCGCACGGCGGACGGTCTGGCGGTTTTGCGCTCTTCAGTGCGCGAATTTCTATGCAGTGAAGCGATGTTTCATCTCGGCGTGCCGACCACTCGCGCCCTGAGTCTGATTGTGACAGGCGAAGAGGTCGTTCGAGACATGTTCTACAACGGCAATCCAAAAAAGGAGCCGGGCGCAATCGTCTGCCGGGTCGCGCCATCGTTTACCCGGTTTGGAAATTTTCAGATCCTCTCCTCCCGGAAAGAGCTGGAGCTGTTACAGAAGCTGGCCGATTATACCATCCGGGTCGACTTTCCTCATTTGGGAGAGCCGGGACCGGAAACCTATGTCGCCTGGTTCGAGGAGGTCTGCAGGAGAACCGCGGAGATGGTGGTGCACTGGATGCGGGTCGGGTTTGTCCATGGCGTCATGAATACCGATAATATGTCGATCCTGGGTCTGACCATCGACTATGGCCCCTATGGCTGGCTGGAAAACTTTGATCCCGACTGGACGCCGAACACCACCGATGCCGGCGGGCGGAGATATCGTTTCGGCCACCAGCCAAAAATCGCCCAATGGAACCTCCTTCAGTTGGCCTATGCGATCCACCCGTTGATCGGCCAGACCGAGCCTCTGGAAAAGGCACTGAACGACTATTCAAATCTCTATGAGAAACAGTGGCAGTTGATGATGGCTAAAAAACTCGGACTCAGGGCCTTCAAACCGGAAACAGACGTGGACCTGACAAATGATCTCCTCGCAATCTTGCAGTTGGTTGAGACCGACATGACGATTTTTTTCAGAAATCTGTCGGGGTTGAACGTGGGAGAAAGACCCATGGAGAATGTTTCCGACGAAGCGCTTCTGGTCCCTTTTATGGATGCCTATTACCTGCCGGAGCAATTGACGCACGAGTATAAAGGCCAGATTGGAAACTGGATTCGACGTTACGTCGTCCGCTTGCGCGAAGAGGGGATATCAAATGAAGCCCGGCAAAAGGAGATGAATGCAGTGAATCCGAAATATGTCTTGAGAAACTATCTGGCCCAGCTTGCCATCGATAAGGCTGAAAAAGGGGACTATTCGATGGTCAACGAACTGCTGGAGGTATTACGTCGCCCTTATGATGAACAGCCGGGGAAAGAAGGTTTCGCAAAAAAACGGCCCGATTGGGCTCGGACACGGGCGGGGTGCTCGATGCTCTCCTGCAGTTCGTGAAAAAAAACGGGCCAGGCCTTCATTTCTGTGAAAAACCTGACCCTTCTATTTTGTTAAGAGTTTTTTAACCTTTATGGAAGTTTCTTATGAGCGCCGTCGCAAAACGGCTTATTTCCGGAATGTTTGCATCCGCACCAGGCTACGGTCTTCTTTTCGGTAATCTTGACTTCTAAAGGACTGAAGCTTGATCCTTTGTGAGCGCCGTCGCAAAAAGGCTGATTTTTCGAATTTCCGCATCGGCACCAGTAATAAGTGCCCGGTTCCATCTCCTTCACATAAGGGCTTTTTTGGGCTACAACCGGTTCGTCCATCAGTTCTCTCCTTTGAGATGAATTGTTATAATAATAAATCAATTGTATTATGAAACGAGAGCGCAAGGTTTGTAAAGCAAACTGTTAAGAGGAAAAAAACGGATAAAATATGCGCGAACATCGCTGGCTCTCCCGATACCCGGTCGATTTTCAAAACCTGATAACACTGTGCAACCGGTTAAAAGGCGCCGGTTTCAAGATCCGCGAGGCGGAGCAGGATCGAGCCTGCTATATCGATGAATTTTCAGTGAACCGGCTTGATAGAATCGAAAGCCTCTCTCCCTGGATCATTGACGAATTGACGCTGGTGGAACAGAACGGGGGCTGGAAAGGGGACTTTTATCTTCTGGCGGGCCGCCATTATGATCTTTTTCGCCGGCACGAAAGAATGGAAGCCTACCTGTCGATCTGCCATTTATGGCAAATTCCATCGCCGCCAAAGGTTCAGTACCATGACCCCGAAGCGGTCTTCTGGATTGGCTTCCGGGACACCCATGGGTTCATCCGGGTGCGGCTGGTGCCATCCACGATTATCACGCCCGGTGAGAAAGATGGAGAGGTCGATTCCGAGGCTTGGCTTGCCGAAAGGGCCGCTATTTTCTCGCAGGTCGTAACAGAACTGGGACTGCCGATTGCAGTGGAGAAAAATCACCGGTCTGTGACCCTCTTTTCAACCGACTCGTCTGCGCTTCTGTCCGTTTCGTGGCCGGATGCATTTGGCCCCTGCCAGTTTGAGTATGTGGTGACAGACCGTTATTCGCTTCTGGTTCCGGCAAGCCAGTTTGTTTCAAAATTTGGAATTCCGGTTTCAACCCTTCGAACCTTTTTGTCAGGCTTTCCCGGGCATCAACTGGAGGAATTTCGACAGCTCCAGCCTGCTTCAACCCTTTTTTACAGAGGGTTCCTCCAGGCCCCGCTTACAGACCTCCCTGATGTTGTTTCAGCCGTTGGCCCCTCCGGTATTGGGCTCATTAACCTCTGCGAGTTTCAAACCGGAAAGTTTATTCGTGGCGGGAGAGAGGCGGAAGGGGTGATCGGTGTTATTGCCG
>DATNMI010000524.1:0-2235 GCA_035602375.1 Nitrospiria bacterium
ACGCCAGGGTCAATCATACGGCAACCCTGCTCCCTACGGGAGAGGTCCTGATCTCAGGCGGGTTTGACGGCACAGACGCCCTCTCCTCCGCCGAGATCTATTCCCCTTAAAACTATCTAAAACGCCATCCGGGTTGCGACTGATCTTTCTTCCAGATTCAGGTCAGGAACAAAGGAGGTCTGGCCCGTCGGTTTGCCCGCCTTATCGGAAGCCGCTTCCATCCCTTTCCGTAATCCTTCGTCCGCCACCCGGAGGTACTCCTTCAGCTCATCGGTCTGGTGAAAGGTGATATACCGGGAGATTTCCTCATTGGTTGCTTTGCGGTAGATGTATAAAAAGTCTGCCACAAGCGCGGATTTCATGCTCTTTTCCATCTCTTCCCGGGCTCTTCCAAATGCCTGTTCCAGCTTGACCTTCGATAACTGCTGATCGGCCGGTTTTACGGAATTCATCGCCAGGATCACTCCCCTGGCTACCTGGTAATTCAATTCAATAGCGTCATCTTCGGCTCCCGTGACTGCAATCATGCGGAGCATCAGATTAATCCTCTCTTTTTCCGGCGCAAGCGACTGGAGATTCTGGGCAAACTGTCTTCTCTCCTTCGCCTTTTGCGGCTGGTCTGCCTCAAATTCATACTGGACCATTTTCTTGTAGAGAGGATCGCGAAAAATCGTCAATAAATCCGGATACATGCTCTTGTCAAGATTTTCCCTGATAGATTCAGAAACGGTCTTATATATTTCAATCGCTTTATAAGATTGCGAAAGACGGGTGATGACCAGTTTTAATTCATCTTTTGTCAGGCCGGTATTGGGGTCCCCGGCCACCTCCGTTTTTATCATTTCAGGAAGGGCCTCAATAGAATTGCGTAACCCGGAAAGGGCGAGCATGGTGTCAACCTGATCTCCTTTTGATTCCGCTTTTGCTTCACTGTTAAGAGAACTTAAAAAAACTGTCAAGCTGATCGCCATCAGGAAAATTGAGATTCTGGATTTCATGGTCTGCTCCATCATTTTTGGCTGTGTCTGCCGGTCGTTGGATTTTTGTTTATCGCCACTCTAAATTCGTTTCCATTAAGAATATCATGTTTTTTACCCCTGTCAAAAAAAACATATTTTACCAATAAAAACAATATGTTACAATTTATCGATTTTTAGCTTCAACGCGCCCATTCGTCCCATCCATTCTGTTAAGAATAATTTCAGGCCTGAGCGGCGTTTTTATTACGAATTTAAACCCCAATGGTTTATAATGTTCGCTTCTAATATGACAATTAATATTTCAGTCCCCATTCTCCACGCCGCCCTCTCCGCCATCGCGGGAATTACCTGCTTTCTCCTGGGAGCGAAGGCTTTAAGGTCTCAGTCGAGCAAGTTTTCTCCTCCGGTCAGCCGGACCTTCTTTTTTTTAACGACATTCGCCTCAATCTGGCTTATCGGATTCTCCCTGGGCGCTTTATCGGACTCTTCCGCTACAGCCTGGTTCTGGGAGATGCGGGTCGGTTATTTCGGCGTTGTGGCGATCAGCCCCGCCCTGGTGCTCTTTACGTTCGCCTTTTTAGGCCAGCTTCGGCAATTCTACCCATGGGTGATCTTGAATTTTCTCTTCGGGTTCTTTTTTTATTCCCTCATCTACCTCGACCCCGATTTTATTTCAGGGGAAACAGCCAATCTTTTCTTTGGCCGTTATCCCCAATACGGCCCTCATTTTATCTACTTCCTCGCCTATCTTGCGCTCAATCTGGGGCTTGCCCTCTATCTGTTTGCGCGGGCCTATTTCACCAGCAAGGACGTCCGCGATCGAAAAACTCTCCGGTATCTTCTGGTTGCGATTTTAATCAGTTACGGCGCTGCCGTCGATTTCGTCCCGGGTTTCGGCGTGGACGGCATTTACGCCACAGGCTATATTTCCATACTCCTCTTTTCGATCATCCTCTTTATCGCCCTGATGAAATACCGTTTCATGGATATCGAACACCAACTCGAAAAAAGCGAACAGCGGCTCAGTTATGTGACCCAGTTCGATATCCTGACGAATATTCCCAACCGGTTCCTTTTTCATGACCGGCTCGAACAAACGGTTGCCCTGGCGGATAAATACCATGCCGTATCGGCCATCCTGATCCTGGATATTGACCAGTTTAAACTGGTCAACGAATCCCTTGGGCATGGCGCCGGAGACAAGCTTTTGCAATCCATTTCGCGCCGCTTGATTTCGTGCATCCGGGAAGGAGAC